>NZ_ASZT02000175.1:0-9254 GCF_001006065.1 Sphingobacterium sp. IITKGP-BTPF85 | reverse complement strand
TTTGGGGATTTCGCAGGTATACAACTGGTTTTAGAAGATAAATTAGGTGGAGAGATCTTGGATTTTAGCAGTATTGCAGACAACTTCATCAATGAAATCAATCAATTACCAGAAGTTAAAAGTGCATACACTTCCTTTAAAGCAAACTTCCCACAATATGAAGTGGATATCGATGCTGTTAAATCAAAATCATTGGGAGTCGATATTAAATCCTTGATGTCTACCATACGAGCTTACTACGGCCGTGTACAGGCCGGCGATTTTAGTCGTTTCGGCAGACAATATCGTGTATACATTCAGGCAGATTACGATTACCGAACAGATCCCGAATCCTTTAAATCCATTTTGTCAGAAACAAAAACAACGAGATGGTCCCCATCAGTACATTACTTACCTTAAAAAAGGTAGTGGGACCGGAAACCATCACTCGTTATAATCTGTACAATGCAATTACCATTAATGCCAATCCAAATGAAGGGTACAGTACAGGTGATGCCATGAAGGCGATAGAGAAATTAGCTTTGGAAAAATTACCTGGAAACTATAGTTATGAATGGACAGGTATGAGCTTAGAAGAATCGGAATCAGGTTCCCAAACCATACTGATTTTCATCATGAGTATTGTTTTTGTATACTTCCTATTATCGGCACAATATGAAAGCTACATCTTACCTTGGGCCGTTCTGTTATCCATTCCAGTTGGGTTAGTAGGCGTTTATGCCACAATCTTACTCGTAGGATTAGAAAATAACATTTACGTACAGGTTGGTGTCATCATGCTGATTGGGTTGCTTGCCAAAAATGCCATTCTGATTATTGAATTTGCCGTACAGGAAAGAAACAAAGGTTTGAGCATTTACGACTCTGCTATTGCAGGAGCCAAATTACGTCTGCGTCCTATCCTTATGACGTCATTTGCATTTGTAGCAGGATTAATACCCCTTATGTGGTCATCAGGACCATCAGCAAAAGGAAATCATTCCATTAGTTTTGGTGCCGCTGGTGGTATGCTTTTCGGTGTATTGCTCGGGATCTTTATTATCCCAGTGCTTTATATCATCTTCAAAACCTTAGATGAACGTTTAAAAATTAAATTCAAATCAAATTAGTCCGATACATATGAATCTTATCAATCGCCATATCTTCCTATTCGGGGCTATCTTACTTCTGTTCTCTTCCTGTAAAGTTGGACAACGCTATACTGCTCCAAAATATAATCTTCCAGATCAATACCGTGCAGATTCGACCTATCAAGATAGTGTAGGGGCACTCGCCTATGTCAATTGGCGCGATTTCTTTAGAGATTCAAGCCTGATAAAACTAATTGATGCCGGACTGGCTAATAACTATGATATGCGTAGCGCTATCTTGAATATTCAAATCGCAAATCGTCAATTAACGCAGGCTAAAGCAGGTTATCTTCCAGAATTGGATGCAACGATTGCAGGTGTAGGCCAAGAATGGCGTTCCAAAAATTATTACGCAGGACCTGCTTCCAAAATCTATAATGGTAAAGAAGCAAAAAATAATCTTTTTAGAACCCAATCTCAGTATTTAACGGAATTAAACCTCAGTTGGGAAATTGATATATGGGGTAAAATATCTGCCCAGAAAGAAGAAGCACTCGCTAACTATTTAGGTACTGCAGAAGCAAAAAAGCGATTCAAACTAGTCTGATTGCAAATATTGCTAAGGGTTATTTCAATCTTTTAAAGCTAGATGCTCAGATTGAAGTGGCCTTACGTAATGTACAACTCAATGATAGCACTTTACGTATGATTCAATTACAGTTTGATGCCGGAGAAATCACCTCATTAGCCATTCAGCAAACGCAATCCCAAAGATTGCTCGCAGCATCACTAGTTCCGCAGTTGGAACAAGAAATACAGATTCAAGAAAATTCACTTTTAGAATTGACCGGTAGAATGCCCGATAAAATTGAACGGGGCAAAAGTCTACAGTATTTAATTGATGAATCTAAGATCTCAATGGGATCTCCTATAGATCTGATCCGCAACAGACCAGATATCCGTGAAGCAGAATTAAGTTTAATCGCATCAAATGCACAAGTTAATATTAATCAAGCTTTACGCTACCCTTCATTAACGCTCGGAGGTACACTGGTCTAAACTCCATGTTGCCTGAAAATTGGTTTAATATTCCAGGATCATTGCTAGGTTCCGCATTGGGAAATATTACAACTCCCATATTTAAAAACAAAAAACTAAAGACAGCTTTTGAAGTGTCAAAATTAGAACGTGAAAAAGCAGAGATCAACTTACAGAAAACAGTATTACGTTCGGTCAACGAAGTATCCAATAGCTTCACATCACTTGCGAAATTAAAAGAGCAATTGGTACTCGCAGAAGCCCGAGTCGCAAATTCTCATTTGGCAGTAAAAAATGCTAGTTTATTGTTTAAATCTGGATATGCAACCTATCTCGAAGTTATTACAGCGCAATCCAATGCCTTGACATCCGAACTTAACCTCGTTTCCATAAAGCAATCCCAGCTGGATTCATTCGTTGAACTATACAAATCCCTAGGAGGTGGATGGGCAGAAACTAAATAATATGACAGTTCATTGCTCCGTCGACATGGAGCAATGGACTTAAATAAGGAATATCTAAATTTGCTCCACGCAACAGAAACCAGATTCCCATCAAGATATAGAGAAAAGGTAACCATTTCGAAAAATTCATTTTAAAATATGTCCGAATAAAGTTGCCTAAAAAAGAGAAGATTAATAACAGTGGCAATGTTCCCAAACCGAACATGACCATAAAATAGAAACTTGTTAAACTTGATTCGGTATTCATTGCTGCAGCTGCGGCCATATACAGCATGCCACAAGGTAAAATACCATTCAATACACCCGCAAAAAAACTTCCACCTGGACGGTATAACCAACGTCCCATAAGTTCAGCTATCGGTTGAACAAGACGTGTCTGCAATTTTATAAAATCCTGGTTTTTAAATTTAAATAATTGCACTAAACCTATAACAAGTAGTATCAATCCCGTTAAAATGCTCAATCCCATTTGCCATCCCTGGATCGATGCAATTCTACCAATCATACCGAGCGCAAGACCATAAACACCATAGGTCAATATCCGCCCTATCTGATATAATATCTTATTGAACGCTATTTTCCAGGTCAGTCATGATTACCCTGCACAGCAAAAAGCAAAGGACCACACATCACCGCACAGTGTACACTGCCAAACAAACCCATAAAAAAAGCAAAATATTGGTAACTCATCTTATAAATGCAGTTGTTGATCTGTCAAAAACTCTAAACCTTCACTCTTCCAAACAATTTCCAGATTCCACGCTCCTTTTTTTAAAGTGGAAATCGGTAACTGATATACACCTGTATTTGTTTCAAATGGTAACTGCAAATCGATACTGCGATCCGAAGGACGTTTAAAGATCAGATTACCGCTATTTGCAACAGTGGCAAACTGAATATACAAAGTATCATGATTAATTTTAATAACAGGTTCAGCTTTATGCTTGGCAACATTTGATTTCTTATTATAAACCTGATCATAATTTAGACCTTGCTCATAATAATCTGTATCTTCTAATGTATCTGTATCATGACTGACCATATAAATCCCAGCACCTATGATACAGAGCATAAATATACCCAAGCTTAAAAATATTTTAGTACCCCAATTCATCCTTTATCTCTTTATAATTTAACCCTTCCTTTATCACATCCCCGGAGGAGCAATGAAGGTCGTTTTTAAGGTTTCTATTTTTCGATCTCCCGAATATACATCAACTTTCACATCTTCTTTATAGCGTTTTACATCATCTTTATTGATGATGAGAAAAAAGCTTAAAGAAGCCGATCCTCCTTTTGTCAACGATTTGATCGGATTTACAACTTGTATTTTTAGTTTTTCATCTTGAGGCACGAGTGTAAAAGGCATTTCAGCACTACTTTTATTCACTAACTCCAATGAATACAAATTACTGATTGTATGATCATCTCGTAATTGATAAGAACTTCCTTTGGCCCTTAACAAAGTTGCACCTACATCAGATCGCATCAATATAAGCGAAACAAAGACAGAAACTAATGCAACCAATACAACAGAATACGCAATAGCTCGAGTATTGCTTCTTTTGGTTATAGTTCCTTGAATCTCACCCATGGTATAAAAACCAATAAGTTTTTTCGGCTTACCTATTTTGTCCATCACGGCATCACAAGCATCAACACAAGCAGTACAGCTGACACACTCCATCTGCAGACCATTTCGAATATCTATCCCTGTAGGGCAGACATGGACACATAACTGGCAATCAATACAATCTCCTTTTACTTGTTCTACATCTTTTTTCTGTTTTCCCCGTGGCTCACCACGGCGGTGATCGTAAGCAACTGTTATGCTTTGATCATCTAACAATACCCCTTGCAACCGTCCATACGGACATATTGTTGTACAGACTATTTCTCTGATATGTGCAAACACTGCGTAGAAAACAAATGTAAATATCGTAATGGCTAAAAGCCCCCCTAAATGTTGGTCAATCGGGTCGGTTACAATTTTATAAAGTGCATCAACACCAATTATATAGGATAAAAAAATATTAGATATTAAAAATGAAATCAATAGAAATATACTATGCTTTAATACCTTTTTTAACTTTTTATCATCCGTATTAGGTCCTTCATTCAATTTTCTCTGCTGTTGCCAGTCCCCCTCAATCCAGTATTCTATTTTACGAAATATCAGTTCCATAAAAATTGTCTGTGGACAAGTCCAGCCACACCAGATGCGACCAAAAACAACTGTAAATAGAACGACACAAACCATCACGATAAGCATTCCGAAAACAAAAATGTGCAAATCTTGAGGATAAAAAATACTTCCCAAAATACTGAATTTTCGCTCAAGAATATTAAACATCAATAATGGCTCACCTCCAATTTTAATAAAAGGAGCTCCGAATAAAAACAGCAGCAACCCATACCCGACCCATTGCCTTATTGCATACAATTGCCCCGAAGGTTTCTTTGCATATATCCAGGCCCGTTTTGTTTTATTACTCTGGTTGTCAGGAAGATTTGTTGCTACTGCTTTCATAAATACTTTTTTATTGAACTTTTGTAGAATCGGCGGTTGTTGCTTTAGCATCAGCCGTTGCATATGTAACCTCAGTACCTTGAGGTTCTTTAGGATTTGCAGGCTTAGTATCACGGATCGAAATAATGTAGCTACTCACCTCCGCAATCTGTCCCGGAGTCAAAGTCTGTTCCCAAGGCACCATCCCCTTATCAGGAACACCATACTTAACCGTTTTAAAAATATCCTTGATCTCCCCACCATGTAACCAGAATCTATCAGCCAAATTAGGACCTATTCCGCCTTCACCAGCTCCACCATGACAAGCAACACAATTTGCTTGAAAAACAGCATGACCGGCTGCAACTTTTGATTCATCGTATACCACACTGGATTCATCGATCAAATTAGCCGCTTGCGCTAGGTATTCTTGTTTTGCGATTTCAGCCTTCTCCATCTCCTGAGCATATTCTTGATTTTGATTTAGACCCCAGCCAAAAACATGATAAATTAAGATATAAACAACCGCAAAAGTCATTGTCGAATAGAATAAAGCATTGAACCAAATTGGAATTGGATTATCTAATTCCTTAATACCGTCATATTCGTGATCAATGATTAAATCCTTCTCTTCCGAAATAGGACGTAGCCCTAGCAATTTATTCCAGGAAGCCTTACGTGACTCTTTTTTTCTAATTTTAGTAACTTGCTCCTCTTTTAAAATCTCAGGCATCGTGATACGCAAAATTGAGCGCATCGCCTTGTTCACCATCAATGCCGAAGCCAATAAAGCAAGCATGACTACAACGAGTACGATGATTAAAATATTCTGATATATATTACCAGAACTTATGCTCCAAGTTTCTGCATTTACAACTGTTGTATTTAAAAATAAACTCATATTTATAGACTATCTGATGATTCACCTTTGTTAATATCATCCTCTTGAAATGGAAGCTCCTTCATATAGGTAATATGTTCTTTATTCATTCTGAACAACATAATTCCTACGATAATGAAGAATACTAAAAATATCCATAATGAAGCGATCAAATACAGCTCGCTACCATTTAAATTTGTTATTTGTTTGAACATAATCTTCTATTTTAATTTAGTTCATCAACTATTTCCTTAGCTTTTGGTTCAGCTTTAATATCCGTACCCAATCGCTGTAGATAAGCAATCATGGCTATGATTTCACGGCTTGGTAGAACATGAACTTGGTTCTTTTTCAAATCCGCCGCAATCTCTTGCGCTTGCTTATCCAAAGAAGTCTGTGCTTGTGCTATGTCCTGATCCGTATAAGGGACACCCAATGTTTTCATTGCTTCCAATTTTGCGGTCAATAAAGAATTATCCAATTCTTGATCAATTAGCCAAGGATACGTAGGCATAATACTACCAGGAGATGTTATTGTTGGATCGAGTAAATGGTCAAAATGCCACTTATTAGGATACTTCCCGCCTATACGATGCAAGTCAGGACCTGTTCGTTTAGAGCCCCATAAGAATGGATGATCATACACATATTCACCGGCTTTACTATATTCCCCGTAGCGTGCAGTCTCCGAGCGGAAAGGACGTATCGATTGCGTATGACAATTCACACAGCCTTCACGGATATACAGATCACGTCCTTGTAATTCCAATGCAGTATATGGCTTAACACTTGCAATTGTTGGAATATTAGAAGATATTGTAAATGTTGGAATCATTTCCACGATTCCACCGATCAAAATAGCAATTAACGCCAGCACCATAAACATAATAGGTTTACGTTCTAAACGTCTATGTGTAGATTGCTCATTGGTCGTTACAGGCAATAATGCAGGTGCTTGCGCGGGCTCATTAGCCAATAACTTACCTTGACGCATTGTTTTTACCAAATTATATGTCATCAAAATAGCACCACTTAAATAAAGAGCACCACCGACAGCACGCATCATATGCATTGGAATAATTTCCAACGTAGTCGCAAGGAAGTTAGGATATTTCAAAACACCTTCTGGTGTAAATTCTTTCCACATTAACCCTTGCACAACAGCTGCCCAATACATCGGAATTGCATAAAATAAAATTCCTAATGTACCGATCCAAAAGTGAGCAGATGCCATTTTTTAGAGTACAATTCAGTTCTATAAATGCGAGGAATCAACCAATAAAGAATAGCGAAAGTCATAAAGCCATTCCATCCTAGAGCACCAACGTGTACGTGAGCCACTATCCAATCCGTAAAATGGGCAATTGCGTTTACTTGTTTCAGCGATAGCATTGGTCCTTCAAATGTCGCCATACCATAACAAGTCAAGGCAACAACCATAAATTTCAATACAGGTTCTGTTCGTACTTTATCCCATGCACCACGTAGCGTAAGCAGACCATTGATCATACCACCCCAGCTTGGAGCAATTAACATAATTGAAAATGCAACACCCAATGATTGAACCCATCCTGGAAGAGCTGTATAAAGTAAGTGATGTGGGCCAGCCCAGATATATATGAAGATCAATGACCAGAAGTGAAGAATACTCAATTTGTAAGAATATACCGGGCGATTTGCCATTTAGGTAAGAAATAATACATCATACCTAAAAATGGTGTAGTTAAGAAAAATGCAACTGCATTATGACCATACCACCATTGTACTAAAGCATCTTGTACACCAGAGTAAACATAGTAACTTTTCCAACCTGATACCGGTAATTGAACAGAATTTACAATATGGAGAACTGCTACGGTAACAAACGTTGCAATATAAAACCAAACTGCTACATACATATGTCGCTCTCTACGTTTTATAATTGTTCCAAACATATTAATACCAAAGACCACCCAAATTAAGGTGATACCAAGGTCAATGGGCCACTCCATCTCAGCATATTCATGGCTTGTCGTCAATCCAAGTGGTAATGTAATTGCTGACGCAACAATCACCAATTGCCAACCCCAAAAATGAATTTTACTGAGCATATCACTGAACATCCGCGCTCTTAAAACACGTTGTAGCGAATAATAAACACCCATAAAAATTGCATTTCCGACAAATGCAAAGATTATTGCATTTGTATGTACAGGTCTGATCCGACCAAAAGTGGAAAATTGAATCCCAAAATTCATCGCAGGCCACACCAGTTGAGTAGCTACAAGTAGTCCTATGGACATACCAACTATCCCCCAAATAATGGTAGCGATACCGAAATTTCTGACAATCTTATTGTCATAATTAAACTGCTCTAACTGCATACTTATAATATTGATTTCCTTACCAAAAGTAGAGCTTGTTTTATGACATTAGAATGATGGCGATAACCAAAAAAATAACATTCGTCACACATTTATATCATATTAATAATGTTTTAACATAAATGATGAGTTTCAACTACTTTTTACAAATAGTAATGCAGCTTGTATGGTAATTTAGTATAAAAAATAGGTGGAGTTGTTTCGAAAAATTACTAATAATAAAGAGTTTATGGCAAAAAAATGGCTGTCATCAAGATACTTGTTTCATTAGGTCACATAACAAAAATTTCTCCTTACTATAAAACACATCAAATACTACTTTATATCTACCTATAATTAGTAACACTGAAAATATCAAAGATATAATTAGGATAGGCCTCATAAGCCAAAACCACTTCTCTTATTAATGAAATAGTAATTACAGACCAGTTTTGCTTATTTCAAACAATTAGTTCAATAAAATAATGTTGATAAATAACCAAACTGAATGAGTGGCCATATCCAAATTTTGAAAAAACATTATATTCTTTACAGCGATTCAATATAAATACTATACACTATTTTATAAAGTAAGGGAACTATAAATAAGTAGACATCGAGGATTACCGATCTATAATAAAAAAAGAAGAAATGGTTCATAATACCTGTATTCTTATAACGTGAGATAAACTAGATTCAAGAGTATTACAATAGATCACAATTATTATAAACTAGGGGTTCAATGTCATGACCAACAAGTGTCAATATGGACAAAAAGTACTGAACCTAATACAAAGCAGCTAATAGCCCATAGCAGAAATGAAAAATCCAATAACTGAGCAACAGATAATATTTATGCAATAATCAAAGAAAAAGTGTGGTGTTATATAAAGCTACCGAAAGAACAGGAATAGCCCTGTTCTCAGCATAAAAAGGTATAAAACAAAAAAA
>NZ_ASZT02000174.1:0-9513 GCF_001006065.1 Sphingobacterium sp. IITKGP-BTPF85 | reverse complement strand
CCAGACGGGGTAATTTTCTTTAAAAGCTGGAATGATTTAAATCTCTTTTGTTTAGAATTTGTGATTAACGAGGGAGTCAATAATTTAATCACACACTTTATGGATTCAATGTGGATAATGTAAAAGAAGCGCACAGGCTATTAGAAAATGGTACTGCAAATGGTAAAATTGTTATTATATAATTGAAATTATTTAATTCTTTTTTGGTTTTCTTTTTCTTCTTGTTTAACCAAATGATTGTTCCTGTAATAGGAAGTGATGCGCATATTAAAGCGATGAAAAAATGTAAAACTTTAGTGGCTATACCTCCATAATTACCCACATGAAGATCATAGTTCATCGCGCCAATTTTATCCCCTATGGGAGCATTTTCCGATTGTTTTATTTTTTCAATCTGACCATTTCCTGTGTTAAAATAATACCAAATAAATTCGCCGGTACGATCTTTAATAAACCGCACTTGAATATCTTGTGGATCTGTTGGAGATTTACGTAAACGAATCGACATCATATCTGCATTTGGGTGTTTTGATATGGTGAAATTGAGCGCATTATCTAATATTTTAGACTGATTCTGTGGTACATATTCGAACTTTTCCTGTTGTTCAATTTCTTTTGTGCTATCGAAACCATTGAGCGATTTTACATAAAAAGTTTTAAATGCGGGAAATGTAAATGCAATACCTGTACATGCAATTAATAGGGTGAAAATGACACTATAAAGTCCTAAGATTTGATGTAGGTCATAGTTTAATCGTTTCCATTTAACTTTAAAATCAAACCAAAGCTGTCTTTTTAATTTTTTGATGGTCCATTTTTTAGGCCACCATAGGACCACTCCTGTTATTAAAATTATTATGAATATGATGACCGAAATTCCTACTACCCAATGGCCTACCATGGCGCCCAATAGTAAGTTCATATGAAGTTGTAAGACGATCTGAAAAAATTCTGTTTTGGAGTTTTCTACCGCTTGTACTTTACCCGAATAAGGATTAATAAAAACTCGTTTATGGTAAATATAATATTGATTATTACCAAAAGCATGTTCATCCGTTTTTAGCGCACGAAATATCCAAGTTCTGTCTGGTGAGAGGTACAGATCTGTTCTACTTATTTTTTCACCTTTAGGTAAAGCGTTTTGCGCAATATCAATCAGCTGTGTTAGTGGGAGTAACTTACTATTTTCTCCAACTGAATCTTGAGTATAGTATTTTTGAGGATAGACTATTAGTTTAAGCTCATCATAGAAAACATAAAAGCAACCCGATAAACTAACAATAAAAACAACTAGGCCTGTAAAGAGACCTAGCCATTTATGTAGCCATAATAAACCTGCCTTAATCATTCTTAAAATTGATAATGAAGGTTTAATGAAGTGACTGTACCACTACCTTTGACGTATTCGGCATCCAATGCACGGTATTGACTAACTGTAGGGTAGTAGGATGTGTTGAATATATTTTCTATTCCGAAGCCTATTTTCCAATTTTTATTCAGATTGTAGTTACCTGATAAATTGAAGAGGTCGATATTACTGATTGGGCCTTCACTATTGTTATATTTTCCTTTGTCATTGAGCGCAAATCGATCTCTAGCTCCAGTGTGTATCCAAAACAATTGCAGATTTAACTGTTGGTTTGGTTTATAACTTAAAAAACCTGTTGCTTTAGGTGGTGCAATCCGAGATCCATTAAGATAAATTTTGCTACCATCATCCATTTTTGCTTTTCCTTCTACATATGCATAGCTTCCACCGACGCTCAATTTTTGACTCAGTTGCGCATCAAGAGTAACTTCATATCCTTTTACTTCTTCAGGTTCACGCTGAGGCATTAAAAAACCACCAACATCTACTAAATTAACACCTAAATCCGAAGTACTGATGTAGTAAGAGGCTGAAATATTGAAGATACTAAAACGGCTTGAAAAACCAGCTTCATAGTTATTGGTAATGATCGGGTCTGTTTCTAAATTACCGATTGTATTTTCTTTAGCACGGCGTAAAATACGACCTAATTCATTGATCGCAAATGCTTGCGAAAAACTAACGAAAGGGTTGAAATAATCGTATTTAGTATAGCGTAATCCTGCATTGAACATTGTCGCTTTATATGGAATATTTCCTCCGCTTACCAATATACTTCCTTCTCCATTCGGACCAGTAGCTATGGTATTGTAATCGTTGACTTTAACGGTTGCATTTTCATAACGAAGCCCAGCTTTAAAGATCAAATTTTCAATGAGGTCGGCTTTTACTTGCGCATAGGGGGCAAAATTAACCATATTCATTTTTGGTATGTATACACGTCCATCTGTTAAATCTTGATAGGTTACATCTTTTAATAAATCTAAACCGTAAGTTACTTCAGTTGGAATAGAAAAAAGCTGAAATGGAGTATTCAGATTTAAGCGCAATCCTTTTTTCTCAGAGTTGATCATGGTTTGTCCAGGACCATACCAAGCCGTTCCACTAGCAACGTATCTGTTCATTGAACTGAAGGAATTTAAATAAGCTGTTACATCCAATTGGGTTGAATGAAAAAGATTACTTTTTGAATAGGTTAACATCGCATTGTGATTGTAAGGTGTACCTGCGGGTTTGCCTGGTTCTTCTCCTCTAACTCCAATTGTAGGCGACTGACATAGATGCCGTTTTTACTGATATATTTGGCACGTTGTGTACTTCCATAATAGTTATAAAATCCAGTCAATGTACTGCTTGAATCAATTTGATAACCTATTTTAATAAAGCCATTGTACTGATAGGAATTGGAAAGACCATCAGTTTGTCCAAGAGGTAAACCATCGGAATCTCTTTGTAAACCGGTGTAGTCTGCCGAACCCGAAACGGTGTAACTCCATTTATTTACCTGTCCTGAAAGCTGTTGTGAAAGTTTGTAACCTAAGGTTTCCTTAGGGTCAAATGGATTTATTGATGTTCCCAAAATGGTCTGACCACTAATCTTTTTTCCGTCTTTGTTTTTCTTGGTAATGTAATTGATAATACCTCCACCTGAACCATTTCCGTAGATTGAAGTAGCACCTTTTATTACTTCAATACGTTCAATCACACTAGGGTCGATGGTGCGTAGGTCACGTGCTCCATTCATAAGCGGTGTTGATTGCGGGATTCCATCTATCAAAACAAGTACGGCACGTCCACGAAGGGTCTGTCCAGAATTTGTAGCTTTATTGGTCGAGGTACCCAAACCCGGAATTGCATTACCAAGTACCGTAGCTAAATTGTTCGTAATGTTGGTTTGTGCTTGTATATCTTGTTGATTCAAGATTGTGATAGAGGATGGTATCGTTGAAATACTTTCTGGCTTTCTTCCGGCCGTAACAACGATTTCATCCAATACATTTGTACTTTCCAATAAAGTGATGCTGATTAAATTATTGCTGGGTTTATTTGATAAGCTGAGGGTTTTTTCTTTAAATCCTATCGCGGAGACTGATATTTTTTGATTTGCTATTTTTTCATTTGTTGTGATCAACACACCAGCTGTATCTGTACTTCCTAATAGTTGTTGATTTAAACGTACCGTCGCTCCAGCAATTGGAAGATCTTTTTCTGTTTTGACTTTTATAGTCATTTGTTGTGCTTGACAAATGAAAACGAATACCTGTAATGGTATTATTAGAATTAGAAATTTCCATCTATTAGAGATGGAAGGGAATGAAATAGGCATCTGTAATATTCTTATGTTGATTTAGATTTGTTCTAAACAATAGGCAAATATACAATCTATTTAATTCGAGTGAAATTATTATTTGATTTTTTTTAGCAGTAATTAGTTACTAGACATAAACTCTACAGGTCTTATTGTGAGTTTACTACTCTAAAATGTTTATGAATTAGATTACAATTGCTTTTTGTAAAATATACCCGCTTTTGGGAAATTTATTAATCTTTTTCGTTAACAAACTTTTTGAGATTGCTGAGAATCTGATCCCATCCGGTTTGATAGTTTTCTGAAGCAAATTCGGGGCCTGCATCATGAAGGTTTTCGATACCTTCATGATGTAAAGTAACAGTTGTTAATCCTTCATTTTCCTGGAGTAACCAACTGACTGTTGTTACACCCTGACTAAAGGTGGGGTGAGTCCAGGTATGAACTAATTTTTTATTAGGAATAATTTCAAGTATTGTACACTCATGTAAAAATTTATTTTTACCACCAGGCTCATAAAAATGAAATGTTAAGCCCTTCTCTAGAGCAAAATCAGGAATGTCAAAATACCATTGCTTGAATTGATTCTTATCGGTCAGTACCGCCCAGATAATTGATGCTTTTTTTTGTATTACTATTGAAGATGTAATCATGATACCTTGGTGAAATATTTAAAAAAGTTGAAACAAAAGCTTATTTTAAGTTGTCTAAAATGTTAAGGTAAAAACGTATAATTTCGCCAATTTGTTTTTAGAATAATCTAAAATTAGTGATTACGTCCATTGTTTGTACGCTTTTTTCGCCTTAATTATCATTAGGGTAACGAAACCCAAAACAGCAAATACTGCATAACCAATACCTATCTCAGTCTGTGTTTCTGGGTTAACGAGACTCACGACAATATAACTTAATGCAGAAGTGACGAGGTAAGTTATACCACCTGCTAAGCCACCTGCAATTCCTGCTGATAAAGGAAAACGACCTAAGCAGTAACCGAAATAATTATTAAATATAAATCCTGCGGTAACGTGGATCAAGAAGGCGAATAGTGATAATGTAAAGAGATTTGTGATATACGGAGATATTATAATCATTAAAATAATGAAAGCAATTTGTAAATAATTAGCATATCTTAATTTTGGTAGTAGTGCTTTCTTGATTAGTGCACGACCGATAAATCCCCCGGACATCCATGCAAGTCCCATTAATAAGGAAATGTATCCGGTCGTAATGGAGCTATAACCTAAATTGTGTTCAATGAAAAATGGTCCACTTAGATTGTAGAACATAACTAAACCATAGCTTATTCCACACATGAGCACTCCAAACGTAAAGTCTTTCGTTTGAAGCATGGTCTTAAATTCAGTGACTAAATATTCAAATTGAAGTGGATTTTTCTGACGGATTGTTTCACCGGAAAAAATGAGTTCTAATATGAAGAGCACAATGCTGTAAGCAGCTAATAACATAAAATTAGAGCGCCATCCAAATTGTGCCTGTAAATATCCGCCAATGAAAGGAGCAATAATTGGCGCTAATGACCAAACGATCGTGATGGCACTCAGGTATCGTTTTCGCTCTTCACCTTCGTACACATCAACGAAATAGGCGCGTTTTGATACTACAACAAAAGCGGATAGTATTCCCTGCAGTATGCGCATCATATAAATGACAATAATACTATCAGTTGTGGCTGTAATAAAAAAGCTGATTGTAAATAGAAAAAGAGAAATTAAGGTAATCCGATATCTTCCCCATGCATCAACAAGGGCACCGGCAAAGAATTGTGAAATACCATAACTAATTAAAAACAGGGATAAGGTGAGTTGAATCTTACTTCTGCCAGTCCTAGCTCTGTTGCCATCTGTGGCATGGATGGTAGGTAAATGTCTGTTGCTAAGCCCGAAATTGGAACCAATGCGAATGCAATTAGTGTCGGAGCAAATGATTTTCGTGAATTTAAAGTATTTTCTTGCATGTGTATTGTTTATTGAAAACAAATGAGATAAACGTAAATAGGATTTCTTTAGCTAGCGAATGTTCTTGAGGATATCTGAAATGTCGCAAAAGTTACATATGACATGTGTAACCTATTTTTGAATGTACTCATGTGGCAAAGGTATAAAATTCAATAAAGATGAATACTTGTTTTTTAATATTTACAGAACGTGGATGGTATATAATTTTACATTTTACATAATTCTTTGATTATATAATTTCCGAAAATAAATTTTGTTTTTTTTATTATAGTACTTGTAATGAGTTGGTTATGTTTTATTTTTCATTTGCTGTCTTGCTGATGTTACATGATTTTTTTCTATAATCTCATAACGGTTTAATGTTATTTTTACGGCTATGTTTTACATTTAAATGATGTTATTGAAATTGATGGAATGAAATCGTTTTCGTATTTTACTAGATTTTTTATTGTAGGTCGCACAATTTATTAATTATATTGGTCAGCAATTATAAATCAATCCTGCAGTTCTGAAATTGATTATGCCATTTATTTAATATTGGAAGATCGATAATGTAGTCCCTGCAAAGGTTTTAATAAACATGCAGCAGTTTTTAATTTTTATAAATCCTATTGATTAATTTAAAAAAAGAAATTACTATTATGAGTATCGTGTCGTGTAAAAAAAGAATGTTGTTATTGTTAACGGGTATAAGTTTTTGTTCCTTATTATATGCTCAAAAACAACCTCCTAATATTATTTTTATATTGACGGATGATATGGGGTATTCGGATTTGGGATCTTATGGTAGTCCGAATATTCAAACACCTTTTTTAGATTCGATAGCGAGTAAAGGTGTACGGCTACAAATTATGTCGTTTCCACTCCTTCATGTACGCCATCCCGTGCGTCGTTATTGACCGGACGTTATGCTTCTCGTTATAACTTGCCTCAACCGATCGGTCCTGGTTCGGAATTAGGTCTACCTGATGCTGAGGTAACGATCGCTGAAATGTTAAAGCAGAAGGGCTATCAAACAGCTTTGGTAGGAAAATGGCATCTTGGTGATAAAGGAGAATCGCTACCCAATGCACAAGGATTTGATTTCTTTTATGGTATGCTCTATAGTCATGATTACCGTGCACCTTATGTGAAAACAGATACTGTTATTAAACTTTTTAGAAATCGCAGTCCTGAAGTATTTGCTCCTGATGATTCGGATCTAAGTCAGCATTATCACCGTGAAGCACTTCATTTTATCAATAAGCAAAAAAAAGACAAACCTTTCTTTTTGTATTATGCACATAATTTCCCTCATCTGCCATTGGCATTTTCAAACAAGAAAAATCCTTATGCCAGTGCACAAAATGCAGGTCCTCTTGGGGCGGTCTTGTATGAGTTGGATCAGTATATTGCCCAATTATGGCACGCATTAGAGGCTAAAGGTCTGGATAAAAATACCATCTTGATGTTTTCTAGTGATAATGGACCTTGGATTGAGTATCCTGCTCGTATGTCAGATGACGGCGAGACGAAAAATTGGCATGTTGGAACTGCTGGTGTATTTAAAGGTTCGAAAGCGCTTACTTATGAAGGCGGTGCCCGAGTTCCTTTTATTGTTTTCGGAAAGGGAATTATCCCGGAAGGAAAAGTTATTCGCTCTTCTATCAGTAATTTAGATATTTTACCAACTATTGCTTCTTGGACGGGATCTTCTTTACCAGACAGAAAACTGGATGGACAATCAATACGTAATTTACTGGAAGGTAAAGAGACTGATTTAAACTATGTCCATAGACCAATTTTTTTGGTTAATTATGGTAAACCAGAAGCTGTGAAAGTTGGTGATTGGAAATATCGTATTATTAAACAACGAACAAATTTAATTTCAGGGAAAACGGAGGAGACGGTAGAGGAATTGTTTAATATTGCCTGGGATCCGAGTGAAAGAACAAATTTGATTCATGAATATCCTGAAAAACTGACGGAACTAAAAAGGTATTTAATTCTTTCGATGAAAAGGAATAGTTTTTCAGCAACTCAAGAGAACCTCCAATCAAATGATAAGGTCTATTTGATTGGAGGTTTAAATCCTTAAGATGTAAATTAGGCTATATCTTCAAAGTTGAAAGGGAAGTCTTCTCCCATAATGTTCCGGTATTCGCTAGCAAAGTTTTGAAAACGTATGCGAGCTTCTTGGAGCATGTTTAAAGCAATCATTGCTTTAATTTCCATAAATAACGCATTTTCATTGAGAGGGTCAAACAGAAAAATAACTTCAGCCAATGCCATGCTATCGTTATAGGCATGTTTCTCCATACTTTGATAGATTTCAGTGATTAAAAGAGGTGTTATATTTTTCTCTAGATCAGCCTTAGTTGAGTCGAAAATAGGTTGATTGGTACCCTGTAAGAACTTTCCCCTTCGTAATAGATGAATTAACTCATCTCTGTTTTCAGTGTTGTTAATAGACGAAGTGAGTTTCATACATCTCGTATAGTCGCAATAGAAATCGGCATGTTGTTCAATTTTAAAACGCCCTTTCTCATAGCGTAATTCTATCCCATCCAATTCACTTAATGCTTTTCTTAAATGGTTGATTGTAACGCCTCTTGAATTTTTGACTTTATCTTCAGATTTGTCTGGCCATACCAGATGACTTAATAATGCGGATGAAATCCCGGCTTCACCTGCGTGGGTTAAAATCAAACAAAAAACTTGTTTAAGTCGTGTACTAAATAAATGGGATATATCTTTTTGATTGCGATCTAATACCGTAAATTCTCCAAATAAATAGATTGCATTGGCTTGTAAGTTATTTTTCCAGACAGCGGGTTCGTTATTACTTGGTTTTAATTTACCGATGGGTGCTAATTTTTTAGTCTTGATCAACAAATGTTCTTTATTGCTATCAGCTACACCTGCAGGTACTGGTAAGATCATATGTCGCCCTGTTTTTTTATTAGAGATCCTTTTGAGCATGATGTAAGCTCCTATTGCAACAGTTCCTCCGAATAATACAAAAATCAGATATTTAATTTTATTATTTTTTTTTGGATAATTGCTTAATTCTGTTTCTGAGATAGGAGGGGAGTTTAGGGAATAGATTTTTAATGTTGACTTAACATCATCATTTGACTCTTGTACTAAAGCGAGTAGACGTCCAAGTTGATGGTCATAATAAAGCTGTGCCCGTGTTGAAATCTTGTCCGAATATATGGCTACAGAATCACCTAATATTTCATAGCTTCCATCTTGGATTGAAAACCGATAAAGCTTGATTGCTGATCGGGTGAGATGCTCGGGATAACATAAGGCATAAAAGTGTGACTGATCTGGGAATACAATACCGCGTGCAGGTACCACATGCTTATCTTTCCATTGAATATCCCACATTTTTGTCACCTTTTTAGTATCTAAGTTAATTTTGTGTAGATCATAATAGTATTTTCTTCCAACAATGTGCTCTCCAGACTCATTTCCCATTCCTCCAAAAATATATGCTGTACGATTGTTTTCCATATAGCCCGCAGATAGAAAATATCGTGGGAAGAGCTTATCTCCGGTAAAATCTTCAAGTTTTTGCCATTTGGTAGAATCAACGGTATATTGATAGAATTTGTCACTATAGGACATGTTTCCATATCCTCCGAAGATGTAGTATTGCTTTGCTTGTTGATCAAAAAAGAATCCATGGTGATGCAGTTCCTTTTGGACACGATCATAGCTTTCAATAGTCCATGTTAAGTTATCTAGATTAAGACTGGCGACGGTGGGGCCTCATAGGGATAATTATGATACAATTCATAAACATAAAGCTTATTTGCTTTTACATCGAGAAAATTGGTTGCTTGGATCAGATCGACAGGGCATTTTTT
>NZ_ASZT02000173.1:0-9572 GCF_001006065.1 Sphingobacterium sp. IITKGP-BTPF85 | reverse complement strand
ACTTCATAGGACGGATACTTCAAGCCTTCACAAGCAACTATTGGAATGGTATTCGTCCCAATAGGCAAAATTATCTTTTGGGGTTAGGGATCAATTGGAATATTACATCTATTGCACGAGTGAATAAAAAAATCAGTGCGCAGCGCTACACCAACGATGCTTTACGTGAGGAATATCAAACCACGGAAGCGCAATTTTTTGCACAGCTGGATGCTGCTGAGGTTAAGATGCGATTAGCACAGCAAAGCGACGCTGAAGCACCTAAACAGGTATCAGCAGCTTTACAAGCTTATAATCAAAAGATGATCATGTACAAAAATGGCCTGGCTACGCTTGTTGATATCACCCAAACTTTATATACACTGAATCGAGCCGAGACAGACCGCGAAATCGTCCATATTAACCTCTGGCAATCATTATTACTGAAAGCCGCCTCCGCTGGAGATTTCGATATTTTTAACAAAGAACTATAAATAACAAAGCATGAATTTAATACGTTTTGCCTTACGTAAGCCAATATCCATCCTTGTGCTGGTTATGGGTCTTATTGTGTTTGGAATAGGTGCAGTACGCACGATTAAGGTTGATATTTTACCCAAAATGAACCTTCCTGTTATTTATATTGCGCACCCTTTTGGAGGCTATTCTCCAGATCAGATGGAGTCTTATTTTGCTAAAACTACGTTAATATTTTACTTTTTGCCAATGGGGTAAAGTCGATTGAGACCAAAAATATTCAAGGTTTGACTTTAATGAAGATCTCTTATTACGAAGATACCAACATGGCACAAGCAGCGGCGGAATTGAGCGCACTCGCTAACCGGATACAGGCTTCATTTCCTCCGGGTTCACAACCGCCTTTTATTATTCGGTTTGATGCATCTTCACTTCCTGTAGGCCAATTGGTACTTAGTAGTGATAAGCGCTCGAATAATGAATTACAGGATCTAGCCAATGTTTATGTACGGGCTTCATTCACCTCCATACCGGGTTTAATTTCCCCACCACCATTTGGGGGTAGTCCGCGGACAATAGAGGTCAATGTTGATCCTGAATTGATGCGTAGCCACAACATGACCCCTGATCAGGTCGTAGAAGCGTTAAAGCTTAATAACCAGACTGCACCAGCGGGAAATGTCCGTATAAAGGATAAAAATTACATTACGTCAACTAATAATACCATTCGTAATGTCAAAGATTTTGAGAAAATTCCCCTTTTTAAAGGCGGTGTCCAAAATCTTTATCTGGGTGATATCGCTAGCGTGAAGGATGGAGCCGATGTTACTGCAGGCTATGCGCTTGTCAATGGAAAACGATCGGTCTATGTCAGTATTGCCAAGCTGGTGATGCTTCGACTTGGGAAGTTGTACAAAATTTGAAGGCTGCACTTCCAAAAATTCAGAATACCTTGCCCGAAGATGTTAAATTATCCTATGAGTTTGACCAATCGGTATATGTTATCAACTCTGTTAAAAGTCTAATCACTGAAGGAGCAATCGGCGCTATTCTTACCGGGTTAATGGTTTTACTATTTTTAGGTGACCGAAGGGCTGCCTTGATCGTTATCTTAACAATTCCAATTTCTGTTATAGCGGGAGTACTCTTCCTAAAACTATTTGGACAGACCATCAACCTCATGTCACTGAGTGGATTGGCGCTGGCAATTGGTATTCTGGTTGACGAAAGTACTGTAACGATAGAGAATATCCATCAACATTTGGACATGGGAAAACCTAAAGCATTGGCGATCTGGGATGCCTGTAAGGAAATAGCCCTTCCGAAGCTTTTGATTTTATTGTGTATTCTCGCTGTATTCGCTCCGGCATTTACAATGACAGGTATCCCAGGATCTTTATTCTTACCACTGGCTTTGTCCATTGGATTTTCAATGATCACCTCCTTCTTATTGTCACAGACTTTTGTACCCATTATGGCTAACTGGCTTATGAAAGATCATCATAAAGCAGGAGCACATAAGATTAATCCTAAAGGATTGAGTGCAGATGAAGTGCAATTTGCGGAAACAGGCCTTTCAGTGGAATCTGAGCAAGATACGCTAAATCAAAAGCGAATTCTAGTCGAACGCGAAGATTTTAATAACGATGGTAAAATCAGTCTGTTCGAACGATTCAGAAATCGGTTTATGAACATGATTGATCAACTGTTTAAACAAAAGAAAATCATCACCATCGTATATCTAGGTGGAGCCATCAGCTTGGTGGTGATTTTACTCTCCGTCATTGGACAGGATGTGTTTCCAAAGGTGAATTCGAGCCAGTTTCAAATGCGCCTACGGGCCGTCGAAGGTACCCGTATTGAACGTACGGAAGAAAAAGCGAAACGTGCATTAGCAGAACTTGAAAAACTGGTAGGTAAAGAACATATTAGCATATCATCTGTTTATATCGGTCAACATCCAGGACAATTTTCTGTATCACCGATCTATTTGTTTATGGCAGGGCCTCATGAAGCTGTTTTCCAAATAGCTCTTCAAGATTACCATCACGATATGGATAGCTTCCGCGATGAGTATCGGAATCGACTCAAAACTGCTCTTCCAGATGTACAGGTTTCTTTTGAGCCGATCGAACTCACGGACAAAGTGTTAAGCCAAGGTTCGCCAACACCTGTTGAAGTACGGATTGCAGGTAAAAACAAAAAGAATAATGAAAAATACGCAGGAAAACTAATAGAAGAACTAAAAACCATAGCATACTTCAGAGATATTCAACTGGCACAATCCATTAAATATCCGTCCTATGATATTACAATTGACCGTGTACGCGCTGCTCAACTTGGTATTGACCTTGCAGAGGTATCGCGCTCACTAATTGCCGCGACTTCATCCTCTCGTTACACGGAAAAGAATACCTGGATTGATGAAAAGGCTGGATTATCTTATAACGTGCAAGTTCAGGTCCCAATAGACAAAATGAAAGATGAAAAAGAGATTGGCGAAATTCCATTGCTAAAAAATTCTTCACGACCTATTCTGAGCGATATTGCAACTATTACGCCATCATTTACCTATGGTGAGAACGATAACTTAGGCGCTATGCCGTACATTTCTGTGACTGCCAATATTGATCATACCGATCTAAAAACAGCCTCTAAAGATGTACAGCGCAGTATTGTCGCTTTAGGCGAATTGCCACGTGGGCTTTCTGTCGAGCAGATTGGATTGGGCAAAGTATTGGGCGAAACAATGGATAGTTTACAGGCAGGCCTAGCAATTGCGATTATAGTCATATTTCTGATGCTTTCGGCAAACTTTCAATCCTTTAAAGTTTCAATGGTCGTCCTAACAACAGTTCCAGCCGTGGTACTTGGATCTCTATTGATGCTTTTACTGACGGGCTCAACACTTAACCTACAGTCATATATGGGAATTATCATGTCTGTAGGGGTGTCCATCGCCAATGCAGTACTTTTGATCACCAACGCAGAACATATACGTAAGCACAATCAAAATGCATTGGCTGCGGCACGAGAGGCGGCTTCACTTCGTCTACGTCCGATTATTATGACCAGTTTGGCTATGATTGTCGGGATGTTACCAATGGCAATTGGTCATGGTGAAGGAGGGGAGCAAGTTTCCCCGCTGGGACGTGCCGTAATCGGGGGATTATTGTTTTCAACTTTCGCCGTACTTGTTATTTTACCTTTAATATTCGCTTGGATACAAGAGAAAAGTAGCACGCAGTCGATCTCTTTGGATCCGGAAGATGAAGAAAGTAAACATTATATAGCAGCATTAAAACCTTTAAAATGAAATCATCATGATTCATTCAAATCGAGGTGAATTAGTTCATTTATACTGAAGAGCCTAAAAACATATCAATAATTTAAACAGATGAAAAGTAATTTCTTAAGAATATTATACACGATTGGCTTATTCGCCTACTTAACCGGATGTCAGTCTGCTGCTGAGGAAACTGGCAAAAAAGTAACTAAAGAAAGTCCAGCAATAGAAACATTTGTACTTTCTAAGGAAAAACTAACAAGTAAAATGCAGATACCGGGAGAGATCAGCGGATTTCAGCAGGTTGAAATTTATGCCAAAGTGAGTAGCTATGTGCAGGCTTTAAAAGTCGATATCGGTAGTAAGGTACAAGCGGGACAGTTGTTAGCTGTCCTTGAAGCTCCAGAATTAAGCTCACAGTTGTCAACTGCAAAATCGAGGTTAAAGTCGCAAGAGGCCATTTATACGGCTACCAAAAGCACTTACGATAGATTGTTTGAAACCAGTAAAGTTGAAGGTACCGTAGCTCGATTGGATCTGGAAGTTGCAGAGGCGAAAAAGAATGCCGATTATGCCCAATTTCAGGCAGCAAAATCCGCCTATGCGGAGGTGCAGAATCTGCTGAACTATCTTGAAATACGCGCTCCATTTGATGGTGTTATTGCAACAAGGAATGTTAATCAAGGTGCGTATGTAGGACCGGCAGGTAGAGGTTCGGAAATGCCGATCATGACAATCCAGCAACAAAGCAAGCTGCGTTTAGCTGTTTCTGTACCTGAACAGTATGCGGGCTTCCTGGTTGCAGAACAGCCGTTGCAGTTCACCGTAAAATCCTTGCCAGGACAATATTTTACAGGCAAGATTGCACGTAAGTCAGGAGCACTGGATAGCAAATTGCGATCAGAAAGGATTGAAATTGACATTAACAATACCAACAACAAACTTCTTCCCGGTATGGTTGCCGAGGTGGAGTTATCGTTAACCTCTCAGGATAGTACTTTTGTTGTACCCAAAGCAGCCATTTACACTTCAGGTGAAGGTAGTTTTGTAATAGCAGTTATAGCCAATAAAACAAGCCGTGTTCCCGTACAAAAAGGACGCAGTATTGAGGAGCAGGTAGAAATATTTGGGAATCTTAATCCAACAATGTTACTCCTCAGTAAAGCAGATGAAGAGATCGCAGTTGGCACTCCCGTCAAATAAAAAGAAAGGCCATAATGATTATTATTATGGCCTTTCTTTTTATTTCAAGTAAACCAATAATTTCACCTTAATTCCATAAATTTTAAGTCTGTTGTAGGATATTTGATTCTAATTTCGAACCATATTATAATTTATCTATGGTTTGCGTTACTTTGGCAGAATGATTGAAAATCTTGAGCTTAATGACACTATTCCGATTTGATAAATTTTTGAATATCACACTTTCACTGTCGTCAACATTTAAAGCGTATTTATTATCTTTTTCCATGCTAATTTCCGTATCATGAGTTCTTAAATGAATCGTACTATCAGATTTAATTATCACCTCAAACGAAAAAGACTTCGCGTCCTCAGTTGAAATTTTTAGTGACGAATACGCTGGAATAATTGTATTTATATATAAAGCATGGCGGTCTTTTTTACCGAGGTTGCTTATTTGACAAGATTGTGTAATTAATAAGGTTAATACGATTAGTAGTTGCTTCATGAAATGAAGATAAATTAAAATATAATACTAAATTGTGACAATTAGTTTCATGACATAATCATGGCAATTAGAATACTGCAGATCAAAATTATTATTCGTAAAAAGCACCATATCACATAAAACCAAGGAATTCACAATGAAGGTCAAGTTAAAAACAGATCTATACGCAACCACAATTTATCAGCTTTAGTAATGTGTTTTCAAACTTTAAGTGGCTTACTATGTCGCAAAACTAGTTAAGGTCTGTGACAGCACTATGTCAAGAGGGGTAAGGCATCATGTTGTTGTATATAACGATATGAAGTTGGCCAGCGGTATGCGTAAAAGTATGGCACGCATTGGTGTGATTTTAGTTCTTGCAATACGGTGATTTTTAATGGAAGTTTTTAACTTCCTCTACCTCTTTTTTATTCTTTCATTAATATCAATTTTGGCATTCATGAAAGAAAAAATTGTTGTTCCATATTCTCTAGCATATTTGTTCGTGATCGAATCTGCAATACAAGCATTTTCAAAATATGGAGAAGTTTCTGTCCATTCATTTTCTTTCTCCCAAGCATTTTTGATACGGATTAAATGATAGTATTTTGTTTCAAAATCAAACCAGTTGATGTAATCTGCATTGAATGTTACAGCACGGATTCCTTTCTTTGAATAATAATTGATAGCTCCGGCTTGCCCGTAATTATCACATAATATCAACGTATTTTTTGGGTTTGGAATAGTCATGTAAACACTATCCACTTTTTGGCAAGTTCTTTCCAACCTAACATGTCTGCGAAATCTTGTGGTAATTGATGCTCTTTTCCATCTTCCCAAGTTAACATTCCAAATTTTCTGTATTTATCGGGATGATTGACAATGTACTCCGGACTTTATTAGGAAATGCAACACGGTAAATCGGAATGAAACATACAACCACCAAAAGGATAAATATTGGTTTTAAGATTTTACCAATTTCATTTTCTAATAAAGTTGAAATATATACTGAACCGAAAGCAAAATAAATTGGGTAAACTCCAATCGCATAATAATCTTTAGCTTTTAAAAACAAAAAAATTGAGATTATTATGAAGAATGCCCAAAAGAATAGCCGATATTTTTTGAATTTCTGCTGCTTTAGCAACGCAAAAAGCCCAAAAAAAACAACGATCAAAGTTCCTGGGAAAAATAGAAACTGAGAGCGGATGAAACTCCAACGATCCACATTTACAAGCTGTGTCTCTGAAAGTTCATGAAGATGATGGACAACAGGGAAATGATTATTGAATTGCCAAATTATATTTGGAGAAATTATAATGAAAGCTAATCCAATTCCAAAATAAAGGTTTTTATTGCGAAAGATTTTTCTTTCAGCTGTTAATAGTAAAGAGGGAATAATTCCTAAAACAAGGAAAATGATATTGTATTTATTTAAAAATCCAATCGCAAATGTAAATGCAATGAGATATATCCATTTAGTCTGATTACTGTTTAAATATTTTATAATGAAATAAAACAGTGAAGTCCAACACAGGACATCTAGTGAGTTTGGTTGAAATAAGGTATTTAATCTGAATAATACTGAAAATGTCACACAGCTTGCCCCTAAGATAAGCGCAAAAAGATTCCCTTTTAATTCTTCAATTGTTTTCCAGACCAAGAGAATTGTCAACGCCCCGAAAAGTGTAGGGAAGAATTTAATCCAAAAAACAGTATTTCCAAGTAATTTAATTATATACGAAATCCAGGACGTAACTGGTGGAACAGAAAAATATCCAAGAGCCAAATGGTTTGCCTGATCTATATGCAAAAATTCATCTCTTTGCAATTCATATTCTGGGCTAATAAGTGAATATTGAATAAGAAATTTGACTAAAATAAAGCATATTAGGATAATATTTTTTTCATATTGTTTCTTTTCCATCTGTCAATCGAAGGTATAAAATTGTTTTTCTATTCAGAAACTAAATTTGTAAGCGTACTCATGATAAAGCCGGATATTGTAATTTTTTCACCCTAAGATACTACTTTAAAAGAATAGGGACTACCCTCAATACCTTAAGGTATTGATTTTATTTAGTAATAGGCATTTGTAAATGTAATTTTTTAATGCATTAATGTCTATCCACTAATAGACACCATTTTTTCGCATTCCATGCTAAGAAAATATAATTGTCAACCTATCTTTTAGTATAGTCCCAAGCCTTTCTCTAAACCATATAGTCATTCTAGAACAGATGTCACAGCTGGAGAGTTGGAATTAATAAAGAGGAGATTGGGTGAAAAAACTTGAGTAATCTTTTCGTAAATTGGTCTTGCGTAAATAATTTATTAATTTTATAAGTGTCAACGGCTTTTCAATAAGATTAAAAGCCTGGAGTTACCGCTCTTTAAATTAAAAATATCGATGATGAAGATTTCCTATTTATCTATTCAAGTTTCTACAGAAACAATTTATTATGGGTTTAAGATTGGTCATACAATTCCTAACTAAATGAAGACAACAATTTTGATTGCTTTACTTTTAATATGTAAATTTTCATTTGAACAATCAAAAGATCAAAGATTTGTACTTGTCAAACCCGATATGAATAAAATTGACTGGTTACAATCTCACAAATCTTATTCCTCATTATATGCCTACCTTGTTTGTCATTACGATACTATTGGACCTCAAAAAATTTTGGGAGAAAAATGTGATTTTTCACAGCAATTTAAAAATCGAATAAGTTATAGTCAAAAAGAATGTCCAGTTGGCGTAAGCTCTTATCAGTTAACGATTCCGTTTACAGAAGTTTCAGAAATAAAAAAATTGTTTGCTTTGCTTTTTAAATCAGAAGATTTTGTTTGGAGTGCCGATAGCCTATCGTACACATCACAAAGTGGTGCTGGAGGAACGTTCGAATATAAAAAGTGAAAAATAAGATAGTCAGTAATATCTTGTTCACAGATTAGTACTTGCGAAAACCTTAAAAATACAATAAATTGGATTTAAATGTTTGTTGCTCATATCAACTGTTCATCATAAGGTATTTATGGATATAGTTCTAAACTCCATTGAATGAATTTTTTGGAGTGGTTAAAACAATGCAATCTATTTCGAAATTAAAACGAGTTTTATTTCGGAAAATAGATTGCATCATTGCCTACATATAACTACTAGTATATACCCAATTGTGTTCGGTAAAAAAGTATGTGTTTGAAATATGGCTTCCATTTAAGTACACACCGATTGTACCGCCACTTTCTCCTCCTTGAGCAGGTGAAAATGACAACGAGATTCCACCCATTGGATTGAATCCTCCTTGTATCGTTTGCTCTTCACCTTGTCCGAGCTCGAATTTTGTTAAATTTTCAATTGATTTCATAATTTTTAAAATTTTCTCTTAAACTACTCATAAGTCGATCAATACATAAGACCTAATTGATATTTGTAGGAAGATTACTTATTTCTGTGGCGATGTAATCAATTTATGTTTGAATAAATCTCTATTTTAATTGGGCATACTAACTGCCTGATGCAAAATCCCTCTTTGCAATCATCTTTTGATTATTTTGGAAAAACCATACTGAGGCTTCTAAAATCTATCCATTCCGCATATTTTTTATGAATGTTACATATCGCTATTACGGTTAATTTATTTTCATTTGTAGTGAGGTTTTTTTTATAAGTCACAAAATAGCTTACATTATGCTGACTATCATTCCATTGTATCAGTTCTTCAATTATATGTCGCGTTTCTTGCTCTCCGTTTTCATCTAAAAATATAGGACGTTCTTTTGTATTTTCATTTTTTTGATAAAACATGTGCTTGCCGAAAACCTTATTAAATTCACCTATTAATAATTCACAATTATTGTTGTTTTCTAATTCTACTTCATAAGTAAAAGCAGTGTTGTCTTCTTTCAAATAGTATATGATTAAACTTTTATTTTACCGATATCCTGATCATTGAATTTAAAATTTTGTTGAGGAGAAAATGAAAATTCTTCATAATCTAAATTTAAGTTATATGCTGAATTATTATTATCATTCTTATTTAGGCCAAATGGAATCAGTGTTTTGGACTTGCAAATAAAATTCGGCAGTACTTAGTTAAGCAGTTTTTTTAAGATTTTGTTTTTTGTTATTGAATTGCTCTATGGTTGAAGGTTTCC
>NZ_ASZT02000172.1:0-9695 GCF_001006065.1 Sphingobacterium sp. IITKGP-BTPF85 | reverse complement strand
AAATTGGTTACGTTGCAATGGGAACCATATTAACCTGTGGTATCGGCTTAATATATAGCTTACTGACTCTAAAAAAGAATAATCAGCCCGAAAATAGCATTCATCGTAAATCGAGTTATCTCAATATTGTAGAATCTCTCATTTTTGGACTCATCATGCTTTCTCCTTAGCTGTAGCATTTTCGTTAAACATTGAAAAACCATATTGGATCCCCATCTCTTGCTTAGCGGTAATGCAGGGAAGCAGTTCTAAGCATATTTGGCTCAGAGCAACACAGCGAATAACAGGAACATTAGTTGGCCTCGGCATTACCTGGCTAATTGCGTCAGGAAACCCAACGCCACTTATTATGGTCATCAGTATTACTCTATTGCAAGTCATCGTAGAATTCTTAGTCGTAAGGAATTATGCAATTGCAGTTGTTTTTATTACGATCCTAACTATTTTCCTCTCCGAATCTGGTAAACAGTTAACTCAAGACACCAACGAGATCTTTTTTGCACGTATGATCGATATTTTTATCGGAAGCGTCATCGGAATGATAGGCGGATGGATTTTATATAATGCCAAATTACTCCATCATGCACGATGCAATTAAGAAAAGCTAGAATATTAATGAAGAAGACAAGCCGCGGTACAGAATAAATAACAAGAAACTATAACAGAGCTTTATATATTTGTAAGCTAAACCTTTATTTACGATTAACAATAGTGAATAAATTAAGCACATTATGTAAGAATGGTATTTATCTAAAAATGAGATCGATGTAGATTACTTTTTAAACTGGCTCGGGATAACACCAAATTTTCTTTTAAAAGCTGCAGAGAAATGACGTGGATTTTTATATCCTATACTGTCAGAAACCTCACTGATACTCATATCCTGCTCGGTGATCATCAGTTTAGCCTGATTCATTTTGGCATCCGTCCAAAATCCAAAAACTGTTGTTCCAAACAACTCTTTAAAACCCTTTTTAAGTGTAAACTCATTTGTACCCACATGATGTGCCAACTCAATCAATGAACAAGCATTATTGAGATTATTCATAATAAACTCCCGTACCGCGTACACTTTATGAATATCTTCCTTTCTTAAAGAAACATGGATGTGAGCCACTTCGCTCAGTTGTTCAAACTGCAACAATAGGAGCTCAATTACCTTTGCCTCGAGAAACATTCTTTTAAAAACATTTTTTCTCTGACAGTTCATAATGTCATCTATAATCTCATACATCTGACGACTAATTCGATTATTTTCAACATTTATTGTCTCTGAATATCCCTTTTCAATTGCATTTCGAAATCTGTCGAATAAAAGAGTATCCTCCGGAAGAAATCTTTTAAAGAATGACGGCGCCAAATTAATCTCAAATAACTGAAAAACATCACTTTCCCATTTCATCTTCCCATTTAGCTGGTTGGCATATATGATATTATGTTGGTGAGAATCAAAACTTACCTCTTTTTTAAAATGCTCTGTGATCGCAGTACTTTTACCTTTTAGAGCAAAATGCATCTCTACTGTTTCAAAATCACTTTCAAAGTACAGCATTAGATTGTTGGACAAAATAGCATCACCAAAACCAATATGTACTCCCTCAAAATATATTTCACGGTAACATCCCTTTCCGATTGGAAGTTCGAGATGAGTTGTATATTCCTGTATTCCACCATCCGATGCAGGTAAAACATCCGGATACTCTTTTTCCAAAAGCAAATTAGAGATATCGGTATTGTACAATCGTAGCGTCATTATATGTTAAATTTTGATTCAGTTTCTCCTTCTCGCGGATCTTTTATTCCTTTTCACAGACCTTTTTAGGGTAATTAACTTCTTATATTTGCACAAATATATAAATTATTTAGAATTATTCTTAATAGTAAGATTGAATATGCAACGCTCGGCTTATCATCATTCCCATCAAATGCAGATGCGCAAAATGAATAATCACGTTGCAGATTTTCAAGAGACCATTGAGCAAATAAGTTAATCAAACGTATAAAATGAGTAAACAAAATTTCAAACCCCTAAAGGCTACATTAACCGTAAACCGTAAAGCATATATTACACCGCATTATATTCGCATATACCTCACGGGCAAAAGTGTTCCATCATTCAGTAATACGACAATCGGAGTCAATAACAAGATACTTATACCTCCCGCGGGGATCGGCACTGTTTATTTTCCAGAATTTGATTATGACAAAAAGCAGTGGAAACCCCAACCCGATGAGATTCGCCCTATAGTTCGAACCTACACACATAGGGGTATCAATCTTCAAAAAAAAGAAATTTATATTGACTTTGTTGCACATGGTGATGAAGGACCTGCATCTTCTTGGGCCATTCATGCTCAAAAAGGTGATCTACTGGGTGTTTTAATGAAAGATGGTAAAAGTGAATTATACGGTAAAGCAGCGAACTATCTCTTAGTAGGTGATGCAACTGCCATTCCGGTACTTGGAGCAATATTAGAGGATCTGCCCGAGACAGCTAAAGGTATCTGTATCATCGAAGTACACAGCAAAGAGGATGAACAGCAATTATCGACCAAAGCGGATATCAAATTTATTTGGCTCTACAACTCCAGTCCTCAATTAGGCAGTAACATAGCAGCAGTTGTTAAACAACAATTACTTCCAGAGCACTCCCGCTCGGGTTATGTAGCGGCAGAATTTTCTTCTGTGAAAGAAATACGTCATTATTTACGAAAAGAAAAAGGCTGGAAACAAGAAGAACTTTATGCGTACTCCTACTGGAAATCTGGTGTAGCAGAAGATAAATCGGCCACAGAAAGACATGAGGAAAATGAAAGTGGAAAATGATAAAAACGAATGCAATAACTATCTTAGTTAAATAATTATCACAGGGGTGATTTACTTGTAACACCCCTTATTTCAGATTTGGTTAGTGTAGAATTGCATAGACAATATTAAAATGCTTTTTGCCCATGCATAATACAACAAATTCATTTTAAAGGTCAAAATATGAAAATATCAAAAATACAACCTCCACCGGATCTAAGAAGTGTAATTTATGAATTCTGGCACACTGTTGTCCCTAATTCCTCTTCCGCTATTGAATCCTATAAAATCTTTGCTGACGGAGCACCTGGTATAATTTTTCAGCATAACAACGGAAATTCAAACTTATATAGGGATACTGTCCCGCTACCCATTACTTTTATGTACGGTCAAAAGAGCGCCAGCCCTTGTACCAACTTCATACATGGACAATCTAGCATCTTTGGCGTCAGTTTTCAACCTGCCACAGTCAAACAATTATTTTCGATTAACAGTTACGAACTGACCGATTCACTGGTGGATATGAATATTTTTTTTCAAAAACCTTCACCGAAACATTATTAGAAGCTAGATCTGTCCAGCATCTTGTTGAGTTATTCAGTCAAGAAATTTATCAAAAGCTCTTACGGGCAAAAAAGGAGCACATCATCCAAGAAAGTGTCCATAGAATCCGTAATTGTGAAAGTCACATTGATTCCGCTTTATTGGCTCAGCAATATTGTCTATCCAGAAGGCAATTTCAGCGTAAATTCAAAGAAGAAGTAGGTGTCAGTCCTGAATCATATTTCAGAATTGTTAAATTTCAGAAATCCCTCCAGTTATTAAAAAACGGGCAGTACAATAGACTAAGTGATATTGCATATAAACTTGGATATGCAGATCACTGACATTTTAGTAGAGAATTTAAATTATTTTCCAGCTTTTCTCCAAAAGAATTTTTAGAATTACAATTGCCCAAAAATACTTATGAAACTGACAAAATTGAAGATATAGGCCCACTGCGTATTATGAAACATTAACAATAATGTCGCTACAGTTCTATGATACCAACAACAGGGACCTTTTCTTTGTCTTATAGAACAACTCATAATGGAAAAAATAAAAATACATCATCTAAATTGTGTAGAAATCCAGTCTCCAATGGATCTTAGGGCTATAGGTCACTGCCTATTATTGGAAACTAAAAATAGACTCATAATGATCGATACAGGAATTGGATTAGTTGACATACAAAATCCTATCGAACGGATTGGTAAAGAAGCTATTGAAATGGTTGGCTACCGGTTTGACGAATCTCAAACTGCTATTCGTCAAATCGAAAAGCTAGGTTTAGATCCTTCAAGAGTTACCGATTGTATTATATCACATTTGGACAACGATCATATTGGAGGTCTTCCCGACTTTCCGAACGCAACAGTTCATGTAGGTTTAGAAGAATATATTAATTTCAACTCTGGAAACCCAAGATATCTGCAAACACCCTTGCTCCATAATCCAAAGATCGTAACTTATGGGCCATCAGAAAGTAATTGGTACGGGCTTGAATCCAGACCCATCAACGTCGGTTCAATAGGCTTATCGTTCATCCTTTGTTTGGACATAGCCACGGTCATTGCGGGATAGCAATAGATCTTGATCCGAGTAGCCTTTTTTACGTTGCAGATGCCTATTATCTTCGAGAGGAGTTAAAGGATGATACTCATCCGGTGTGTAAGCTCGCGGAAAATAGAGCCGACAATAATGAGCTCAGAATAGCAACATTAAACAACATACGTCAGTTTGTCGCTCAAAATCCTGAAATAAAAGTTTTTGGTTATCACGACATTAACGAATTCAATCAATTTAGCATTAATTTATAAGGTAAACGCATGTCATAAAAATAACTACCTTTAATATGTCTATGAGCAAGCGGAGCACAAATTTCCGTAAAAACGTATAGAAATCAAAGTTAGCTTTTAAAGAAATCTGCTTCATTAAGTGAAAAACAATATTTACGCTTAACCAAAATAATATGCCTAAAGTAAAACCGGAATTATTCGCTTTTTTAGATGATTCAAAAATAGAAGCCACACTTTCCAGACTATATACAGAAGCATTGAAACAAGGATGGTCAATGGTATTTCATTTCCTACCAAAAGCATTCAAAATGTTTGGAAAAGGAATTGATTGGAAAATGGAAAAAGAATCTTTTTATGATGACAAATATATCCCCATATTGCCTTACCAAGGTACATTTTTATATATGCAGGCTAGGGCATTAAATGCCAAAAACATTGTCGAATTCGGAACTTCTTTTGGGATTTCAACGATCTACCTTGCAAAAGCGGCAAAAGACAATGGTGGAAAAGTGATATCCACAGAATATATGCCGCATAAAGTCAAAATAGCGCGACAAAATATTGAAGAAGCAGGATTATCCGAGTACGCAGACATATGGGAGGCGATGCTAGAGAAACTTTAAGAAACATAAACGAACCTATTGATTTTGTACTGCTTGACGGATGGCCGGATCTTGTTTTTCCTATTTTCAAGTTATTGGAACCAAATCTAAAAAAGGGTGCAGTTATTATAGTCGATGATGTCCAGGGCTTTCAGCCTTCTATGCAGGACTATCTGGATTATATCAGAAAGCCTGAAAACGGCTATATATCAACTACAATACGGCCTAAAAAAGCGATGGAATTTACCATTAAAATAAGTTAAAAGACTAAGAACTTAGATTTACAAGGAAAATAATAGTTATTTATAGATTATAAGCAAGCATATGTGGAGCATATTAAGAACAAATTCAGATCATCAAGATTTTAAAACTCTAACAATCCAATTAGACCAAGATCTCGCTATTAAAAATGGTGATATAAATGATTTTTTGCGCAGTACAACAAAATAGAATTGATTAAGCATGTTGTCATTGTTTATATAAATGACGAACCTGTGGGGTGTGGTGCATTAAAAGAATATGAGGAAAGCACGATCGAGATTAAACGTATGTTTGTTTCTATTGGACAAAGAGGAAATGGAATTGCCGGCACAATATTAAAAGAATTGGAGCATTGGGCAAAAGAATTGGATTATAAACGATGTATTTTAGAAACCGGTAATAAGATGATTGAAGCCATTGGTTTATATAAAAAACATGCATTTACTATAATTCCAAACTATGGTCAATATACAGGTATCGCAAGTAGCATTTGCTTTGAAAAAAATATTTAACTTTATTTTTTCCAAAGCAAGTGCTAAACAAGTAATATCATTCCCAGAAACTTTTGATAGACTAAAACAACTAAATTTAATGTGAATCCAAATCTATTGAACTATACTTAGCAATCTATATTAAGATAAATAAAACATTATACCTTTAATAATATCTAAAAACTGTCGTTTAAATTTGCTTTCCTCAAGATTTTAAACTCCGAATATTCCGTGCCATGAGCACCCATACTTGAATTTAAGAACAGTTTTTCTATAGGTACATCGTTGCAATTCTTCTTCGCTGCTCAACAAGCTGTAATTTTTACGTGCCAAATTGAAGCCTATATCAACATAATTTCTAGCCCCATAATAAAACAAGATTAAACTTGCTTTATTAAGTTAATCTCTTTAAATTTGTTCAAGGATTTAATTAAAACAGTTATACTATGAGCAAATTTGAACTCCCTGCCCTTCTCTATACCTACGAAGCACTAGAGCCACACTTGACACCCAGACTATGACCATCCACCATAGTCGCCATCATCAAGCATATGTGGATAATTTAAACAAGGCACTTGAACAAGACGACATCAAAAACCTGGAACTTCCTGATTTAATTAAACATATCAGTAAATACAGTCCAGCGGTGCGTAATAATGGAGGCGGTCATTATAATCACTCCCTTTTCTGGAGTATCCTTTCACCCACAGCAAAAACTACTCCTGAAGGAAGATTGGTCGAGGCCATCAACCGGAGCTTTGGTAGTCTTGATCAACTTAAAGAAGAAATTAAAAAACTAGGATTAGGACAGTTTGGTTCAGGCTGGGCTTGGTTATTTGTTTCCTACAGTGGTGCGCTAGCGATTAGCAGTACGCCAAATCAAGATAATCCACTGATGGATATTAATGTAAAAAATCGAGGATTGCCTATACTAGGGGTGGATATTTGGGAACATGCCTATTACCTCAAATATCAAAACAAAAGAGCCGATTATCTAGATGCTTTCTGGTCAGTATTAGACTGGGCTGCTGTTGAAAAAAAATACGAAGAGGCTCTTTCAACAATTTAAATTAGTGCAACCATCTATAAATAAACGCAAAATGGCAGAGGAACAATTTATAAATAAAGTAACTGCATCTGGCATAATCGCTTTCGATCTGCTGGACTTTATGCCAGCAGATGAAATAGCAGAATTTGATATTAAAAACCTACTTTTATGGGCATGATTGTAAAAGAGAAAGAATTCAAAATAGCTATTTCAGAAATTGATTTTTCCGTATTTGTGGCAAAAACAGTTGCAGTGTACTGTTCAGCTGATGCCATTATTCCACCCTGGGTATATATGATTATAGCCGATAAACTACAACCTCATGCCGCTCATTTTGATTTCATAGATGTTGATTCTATGAAATTAGAACTGTGGAAATCAAATATTGAAAATGCATCTATCTCATCATTTAAAAATCAAAAAGTAGTCCTCCGCGCACGGCCTGATTTACATCCCGCACTCTATATGTTAGCAACTCAACGTTTAAAACCTATTGTAAGAACACTTATGTATGGTGAAATCGGTCTGCCTAAAGTCATTTTTAAATAATAAAATAAGCGCTATGAAAGCAATAATATTTAACGGAGCATTAGAACGAAGATCATCTTCTACCTCAAACCTATTATCCAGATACATAAAATCAGGATTAGAAAATTTCGGCATTGAAAATCACATATTTGACCTTGCAGATAGTGGTATTCCGCTATTCGACTGTACATTGACCAGAATACCTAATGGTGTACAGGTTATGAACAACCTGTTTCGGGAGGCCGATATACACTTCTGGTTAGCTCCATTATACCATGGAAGCATCCCTGGGGTCATGAAAAACTGTTTAGACTGGCTAGAGGTAAGTGCTAAGAAAAATAATCCATACCTAACAGATAAAACAGTGGCTCTAGTATGTTGGGCAGATGGGGTACAAGCGATGCAAGGAATCAATACCATGGATGCTATCGCCAAATCACTCCGGGCATGGCCACTTCCTTACAGTGTGCCAATTTCAAAAAAAGAATTATTTGATCCGAACATAAGTGGAGAAATTTCGCAGACATACAAAGACAGGCTAAATCTGTTGATCAATTTAGCTACAACAAAAACCATTACCGCTATACCAGCAATAAATCAATAAGAATGATCAAAATAGTTTTTTTAATAATTGAAATAGCTACAACAGATCTATTTATGTTATTCAAGACCGATTTACATGTCTATTACACTGTATAATGATCATAGCTAACGATACACAGTACAGCCGCTGTTATGTGATCAAAATTTCACCTTTCAAAAAATAATTATCAAAATCTAAGATATAAGCTTTAGATTTTGATAATTAACAAACCATACCTTGATTCATCTCGTTGATATCGATTACATCATAAAAAGGTTTATATCGCGATGTTTTCTATTGGAGCGTGAATAGTGATTAACCAAAAATAGTACTGAACATTTCATCAAAAGAATTAAATATTGGTCTAACCAACTCTTTTCATTATACAGTGCCGACTTTCTAGGTTATTGAGATCATTTTAATCCCAATACTATTCTCGTATTATAAATACCCCCAATTTCGGCTATAGTTTCAAAAAGGCAAAGCTTCTAAATTTGGAGAAAATAAAATAATTAGTTATGAGAGAGTATAAAAAGTTTTCGGCAGACACAAACAATGGAAAGACAGTTGCAATAATAGCCTATTTAACCATCATCGGCCTTGTCGCCGCACTTGTTATGAATAGTAAAAATGCGACCAATTTAGGAAGATTTCATATTCGCCAAAGTATCGGAATAACCGTTACTGCACTAGTTGCCGGCATTTTAAGATTTATTCCCATGGTTGGTAATATTTTAGTATCTGTCATCGGAATTGCTATTCTTGTGATGCTTGTTTTAGGTATCCTAAGTGCTGTTAAAGGAGAAGAAAAAGAGTTGCCATTTATCGGACATCTTTACCAAAAATGGTTCTCATTGATTTAATATCATAAAAAAGGAAGTGTCATAGTTGAATACTTCCTTTTTTATACACTCCTTCACAATCACCCTCTTTTACATAGAAGCCCATCTTATAACGAATTTAAATTCATCTTTAACTAATTTAAAATGCTGTTCAAAATTTATTCAATAACATTGTATTTTTATAAAAACAGAGAACTAACCATACAATAATAAAACGCTATATGGCAACAAAAATAAAAATACCAGCTCTGCTGTTAGCATCACTCGGTCTTATATCCCTATCCTCTTGCAATGGTTCATCCATCGATACCATTAAAGCAATGGAATCCAATTATGACAATGAGGATAAATCTATAACATTAATTGGTGAATTTCATGCTCCCCTATTTACTTTCTCATCAGGTAAATCAACGTTCATACCGATGAATTTCGTTGTAAAATCCAGCGCATTCAGCTCGGAAAAATTTACTGCAACCAGTGTTATTCTTCCTATTGGAACGAATAAGAATAACGTGTTATTTGAGATTCCAATGGACCAAAAAAATACTCACTTAAAGATTTTTACGTTGTTGATAATACTGGAGAAAAGATTAATCTCGAAAACCATACGACATATGAGATGACAGGTACAGTACATTACACTGAGTTAGAAAAACCTGAAAGCGAACGAGACAACGTATCCGTCCTATGAAGTACG
>NZ_ASZT02000171.1:0-9712 GCF_001006065.1 Sphingobacterium sp. IITKGP-BTPF85 | reverse complement strand
CCTTTTAAGAATTTAGATTTACTATTCCCTTCATTTATATGGAAAAATAAAAAGTAACGGTATAGTCCCTAAAGAAAGCAGGGAAATGATGACCCAAAGTATTATTCCTTGAAGGAACGGTTTTATCCCCATTTCGATAATGAGTTTACGGCTTAGTCCACAACCTATTAGGAAAAGTGTTAGTGTTAAACCTGTTTTTGCAAAAGAAGTGAAGATATGCTGATAGTTATGGATACTTGGTATATAGCTATTTGCCAATATGGCTACTACAAAAAGTCCTATAAACCACGGAATTTTTACTTTTGGACCATTGGTTTTAAACAAATAAGCTGCTAAAAAAGCAACAGGTATGATCCATAATGCTCTACCTAATTTAGCTGTTGTTGCTATTGCTAATGCCTCAGGACCATATTTATTGGCAGCGCAACTACCGAGCTGGTGTCATGAATAGCGATAGCACTCCATATTCCGAATTGAAGTTGCGAAAGATCAAGCGCATTTCCAACTGCAGGAAATATAAACAGTGCTGCAGCATTAAGGGTGAATATAGTCCCTAATGCAATAGAAAGTTGTTTTTCTTGTACTCTGATAACAGGGGAAATAGCCGCTATTGCGCTTCCACCACAAATAGCTGTGCCGACAGCTATTAGGAAAGATGTTTTATTTTCTATTTTCAAAAGTTTACCAAGGAGATAACCAAAAATTAATGTGAATGAGAGGAAGGTCAACGTTAATAGAAAACTTGTTTTTCCTGTTTCTAACGCTTTGTCTACTTGCATACCAAATCCTAAGCCAACAACGGAAGCCTGTAATAAAATATGCGTTGCTTTTTGATTAAGATGGAGATAGGGATGCCCAACTGTTTGGGCAATAACTATCCCTAATAGGAGCGCTATAGGAGGTGAGATGAGTGCTGGTATACAGCAAGTGATAGCTATCGTTACAAATATAATTTGTCGGATACGATTATTCCTTATAACTACTATTTTGTCCTTAATTTCCATCTCTATCCTTTCGTTACTAGTCCTGTTTTGATTTGTGTTTTTGACTGATACAAATGTCGTGAACACAAAATTTTGATAGAAATGGTCATTTGTTATTGGGTATTACCTATGGTTATGATTTATTATTCTTATTTGTTATAGGTTTATTAATGGAAAAGTTGAGAATTTAGTTTACACTATGTTACTTTTAACAAAGTGCTTTAGCTGACTTGGCTTTAATTGTAAGGGAGGAGTTTTAGAATAAATCGCTTTTAACTTCGTCTGAAGTTTCGGATTTGATAAAATGGAATAATGAGGTGTCAAAGCTATACGGTATCAAAGCAATTCCTCAGAATTATTTGATTGGTCCTGATGGAAAGATTGTTGCTATCAATGTTAAGGGAGAGTTTTTATTTAAGAAATTAAAACAAATATTTGAAGGAAAATAATTTTAATTATTATTGGAGCTTCGTTGTCGGTCAGAAGTTTTACTTCTGACCTTTTTTATGCATTTGATTTATGGCTAATCTCTAAAGTCATTGTTTTACAGCAGGTTAAATTAAGTTATTTAGAATGTAGAGATGTTCTAATGCATTTAAAAATAGATTTTTTGAGCTTTTAACATTTAGTAGCAGATTCTTAAATACTTCCAATACGAATTGAATATACTATTTACATTGATAATTTATTAAGGTTTGCTGCCTGTATCATTAAGCACCACTTTTTTTAAAACTACAGATAACAAAAAGATGTCTTAAGTAGTTAATTTATATTTTGTTTTTTTTGACTATCATGTAAGATTGCTGTATTCATGTTTAATATTTGATTTTTAAATAAAAAATTAATAAATTTATATAACCAATAAAATCAAAGCTTATGCGAAAGTTATTTCAAAATAATCTTGGACTAAGATCTATAGTACTGTACATTATGATATGTATACTCGTTGTAGCTATCAGTGTTGTTTTTCTTCAATATCATAAACTCATAATTGTAAATGCTTTAGATAAAGCTTCTATAAATGGGACTTATATTCTTTACTCTTTGCTTGTAATAAGTTCATTAACTCTTGTAACGACATTTTTTGTTTCTCCCATATTCTTTTTTGAATATCTACAAAAGGAAAATGTTGATTATGCTTTGGTGAAATTGTTACCCTATTTGCCTATGGTTAGTGTATTTGGTGTATATTTTCTTTTATTTAGACCTGGCTATAATGATTTTACTAGTGAGGATAAGTGGGGTTTGGTAGATACTGTTTATGTGATATTGTCTGGAGTCACTGTATTGATTGCTGGTGTTATTGTTTTACATTTTATAAAAGGTTTTCAGTCTATTTTTAAAAATGCGATGGTTTTTGCCTATAACAAAAGTTATGGTAAAGCTGGAGATCAGTTTCGTTTAGATGATTTTAGAAAGCTTCCAATAAAAGAAAATGAAGAGCCAAAGTATGAGGAAAATCCAAATGACGAACTGATTAAAAGGGTTGAGAAGTTAATTAGTTCTACAGAAGAGCTGGAAGTTGAACCCATTGGAGATGTTAATTTTAATATCGTAATTTATGTTTACGGTGATGGCTTTGATTACTGTTTGTTAGATTCCGGATTGGATATTCCGTTTATCTTTGGTGATGAAAATCCGGAAATAGTATTAGCAGAGTGTCACTTTTTACATATTAATATAGCTTTATATTTTAGGATAGATCAAGTGTATATTTTTAACTTTGAAGATAATTATGTTGTTTTAAATCCCGCCATCGATCGAAATTTACATAATATTAGAAGTAAGCGTGTGAATGAAAAACTAAATAGTTATCGTGTTAAAGGTAAACCTTCTGGTTATTTTCATATACATCCAAGTCTAGGTGATGAACTTCGTATAATTGTAGATGGATATGCAAATAAGCGTTTCAATCACTAATATTTGTCATTCAATTTTGTCGGATAATTATTTTTCATCCTTCTTATTCGTTTTAAAATAGCTATTGTTCTTTTTGTCATAAATTTTATGATATAAAAATAATCATCAACATATATTAAATTAATGGTTTCTTGTAATAAATTACGATTGATATAGTTTTTCATTATTGTACTGGGGAAGAGGTTTGAAAGGATTTTATTTTTATATTTTTTAGGAGTTATGAGTTTAGTTCACTAACTTCATTATTGAAAAAAATGATTTATTGAACCAATATTCTGAAGCAAACATGCTTTTGGGATAGACCTAAACTTGCTCTAATGATCTTGACCGTCATTGTATTAAGCTTGTTTTTGCTAATTGTTCTTATTACACAGGCAAAAATAAATGCTTTTCTATCTTTTTTAATAGTTTCTGTTATTTCTGGAATTTTGCGAGGCATGCCTTTGGATCGTCTTATTCTCGCTATTGAAAAAGGTATTGGCTCAGTAATGGGAAGCCTCATGTTAATTTTGGTACTAGGTGCTATGCTAGGGAAAATTGTTGCAGATAGTGGAGCCGCCGAGCGTATAGCGGCAGTCATGGTGCAATTAATGGGAGAGAAGTATATCCAATGGGGTTTGATGCTGACTGGTTTTATAGTCGGAATCCCTCTTTTTTATGGAGTAGGATTTGTCCTGTTAGTGCCACTGATATTTTCAATATCCTATCGCTATAAACTTCCTGCCGTATATATTGGTCTTCCTATGCTTGCCGCATTATCAGTGACACATGGATTTATACCCCCGCATCCTTCTCCTGTGGCACTAGTGGCATTATTTCATGCCGATATGGGAGTAACATTGATTTACGGGCTTCTAGTTGCAACTCCTGCAATAATTATAGGAGGTCCTATTTTTGGAATGACACTACGAAATATAAGACCAAAGCACGAGCTGTTTTTTAAACCGGTTGGTACTGAAGTAGGTAGTGACTATAGTGTGCCCAGTGCATGTATTAGTTTTTTAGCCTCGCTATTTCCAGTTTTTTATTGATTATCGGTACAGTTCTTCCTTATGTAATTGATACGGGTAATGAAAAATTATTGTCTTGGGTGAAATTCATTTCAAATCCAACCCTAGTTATGTTACTGGCTATTTTATTTGCAGGATATAGCTTGGGCATAAAACAGGGGCGAAGTATCAAGTCAATTATGGAGATCTTTGATGGAGCTGTGAGAGATATAGCAATGATTTTATTTATTATTGCAGGCTCAGGTGTATTCAAACAAGTAATGGAAGATAGTGGGGTCAGTTTGGCACTCGCTAATTATTTACAGACCTTACCCATTCATCCATTGGTTTTAGCGTGGTTGATAACTGCTGTGATACGAGGATGTATCGGTTCTGCAACAGTGGCTGCGTTAACAGCGGCTGGTGTGTTATTGCCACTAGCTACAGGTGGGCATATTCATCCAAGTTTGATGGTTCTCGCAATTGGAGCAGGCAGTTTGATGTTTTCACATGTTAACGATGCTGGTTTTTGGCTATTTAAAGAATACTTTGGGTTGAGTGTAAAGGATACGCTTCTATCATGGTCAATCATGGAAGCTATTGTATCTGTTGTCGGTTTACTTGCTGTCCTAGCGTTGGATATGATTATTACTTAAAATTTAATTACCTTAAATAATTATTTGAATAACATAAAATATATAACATATTATGAATTATAATGCAGACGAACAATTTGAAAAATTAGGTTTAACATTACCTCCGGCACCTGCACCTAAGGGTGTTTATAAACCTTTTGTAATTGATGGTAAATATCTCTATTTATCTGGTCATGGGCCTGTACAAGATGATGCATCATTAATTATTGGTAGAATCGGTGCAAGCCTTAATCCTGAGGAAGGTAAACTTGCCGCAAGACAGGTTGGATTAACAATGCTTTCTACTATAAAAACTAATCTAGGTAGCCTTAATCGTATAAAACGTGTAATCAAGGTGTTGGGAATGGTCAATTGTACTTCTGATTTTGAAGCGCATCCAGCTATTATTAATGGTTGCAGTGAATTGTTTGCTGCAGTTTGGGGAACTGAGAATGGAATCGGAACGCGTAGTGCGGTTGGATTTGGATCACTTCCGGATAATATTCCTGTAGAAATAGAAGCTTTGTTTGAATTACATGAAACAGTATGATTAAGCATTGGTATGAATTAAATGATGTTTCAGAAGTAGACTCTCCCGCACTCTTGGTTTATGAAGAGCGGGTTGTCGATAATATTCAAAAAGCTATTGAGATGGTAGGGGGCGATTGTAGCCGGATTCGCCCACATGTCAAAACAAATAAATCGACAGATGTCTGTATTGCTTTAAGGAAGGCGGGTATAAATCAATTTAAATGTGCGACTATTGCTGAAGCTGAAATTCTGGGAGATGTGGGAGCTAAAGACGTCCTATTGACTTATCAGCCAACAGGTCCTAAGATTGAACGTCTGATTAAGCTTAAAAAACATTTTGGTAAAACCAATTATTCGTGCTTAATCGATCATAATGAGAGCGCTAGGGCATTAAATAGGGCATGTGTTTTAGCAGACTGCTCTATGGATGTGTATATTGATGTAAATATTGGGATGAATAGGACAGGGGTAGCATTGGAAGAGGTCGAGAAGTTAGCCGTGACCATACTGTCACTTCCAGGGCTTCGTTTGATGGGGGTACATGGATATGATGGTCATATCCATGACTCTGATCTCAAAATCAGAGAAGAACAAAGTGCTATATCATATGCATTATTAAGTAAAGCACATTTATTATTAAACCAATTATGTAGCTCAATATCAAGGATGATTATCGGAGGTTCACCTTCTTTTACTTTTCACGCAGATAGAAGTGATGTGATTTGTAGTCCAGGGACGTTTGTATTTTGGGACTATGGTTATGGAGAAACTCTAAAAGAGCAACCTTTTGATTATGCGGCATTACTGTTAACCCGTGTTATAAGTATTGTTGATCAGCATCATATTTGTTTGGATTTGGGATATAAAGCTGTCGCAAGTGAATCAGCTTTACCGCGTGTCAAATTTTTAGATCAACCCGATCTTGAAGTCGTAAGCCAAAGTGAAGAACATATGGTCGTAAAGGTTCCAAATGCACAAGTATACGAAATAGGTGCAGCTTTCTATGCTGTACCAAAGCATATATGTCCAACTGTGGCATTGTACGAAAAATTGGTGGTCATCACTGATGGAGAGGTCGATAATTATTGGTATGTTACTGCTAGAGATAGAAAGATTAATTTCTAAAGGATGAAAAAACAAAGATTGATTTTTGATGCGCATTTAGATCTTAGTATGAATGCAATGGAATGGAATCGGGATTTAAGACTTCCGATTGCAGAACTAAATAGTAGAGAGCAGGGGATGGACGATAAACCTGATCGTGGAAATGCAACAGTCTCTTTTGGTGAACTGAAAAGGGGGAATATTGGCCTAGTTGTCGCTACTCAAATTGCAAGATACGTGGAGAAGGAAAGCTCTTTGCCTGGTTGGTATTCTCCAGAACAAGCTTGGGCACAAACACAAGGGCAATTAGCTTGGTATAGAGCAATGGAAAAGGATGGGTACATGCGCATGATCAAAACTAAAACGGATTTAGAAGAGCATATCATTCTTTGGAATGATGAGACCAATAAATCAAATAAACCAATCGGTTTTCTGCTAAGTTTAGAAGGAGCTGATTCTTTAATTGATTTATCTTATCTCGAATATGCTTATGAGCAGGGATTACGTGCGGTTGGGCCAGCTCATTATGGGCCAGGAAGGTATGCGAATGGTACGGACTCAAATGGGAGACTAAATGCAAAGGGAATAGCGTTATTAAGGGAGATGGAACGCCTTAATGTTATTTTAGATGTAACTCATCTTAATGATGATGCTTTTTGGGATGCTATGGATGGATTTAATGGTCCAATATGGGCTAGTCACAACAACTGTCGCGCACTTGTCGACCATAACAGACAATTTAGCGATGATATGATCAAAATCTTGATTTCGAAAAAAGCAGTAATTGGGGTGGCATTAGATGCCTGGATGATGGTTCCCAGATGGGTAAGAGGCGTATCTGACCCTAAGACAATGAATTGTTCATTAGAGGTTATGGCCAATCATATTGACCATATCTGTCAATTGGCCGGTAATACAAATCATGTCGGTGTAGGAAGTGATCTTGACGGCGCTTTTGGTAAAGAACAATGTCCATATGACCTGAAAACTATTGCTGATATTCAGTTGGTTTTTGATATATTGTCACAAAGGGGATATAGTGAGGATGCTTTAGATAAAATAGCACATTCGAATTGGATTAATTTTTTGCGAAATTGCTTATAAATGGTCCGTTTTTAGCGAATACGTGTTTTATACTTACCATACAATCGTTATAATTTGAATGATATTTCTCTGCAGAAGGTACTTCTAAATAATTAAAAATAAGATTTTTATAAATTTTAATAATCTTTTGTGCTTAAATTGTATAACAATGTGATCATTGATGTGTTTTATAAAAAGAATTTATTAGTCACTTTTATTGTTGATATGTATGTATAAACCCGTTCAAGTTAATCGGAAAGATATTTATTTTAGGCCAGATACCAAACGTGTCCTTGCTCGTTTTTTTTCATTAGGTGATGAACGTTCCATTAAAGTAATTCATCGGGTGCTACAATTATCGGATGAAAAACAAAAGGAAGTTTTTGGACAGGTTTTACGAAGTTATTCACAGCGGCACCGCAGTATTGTGAAGGTGTTTGAGCGTAATTTTGATCGCATAAGACATCTATTGGAAAGATTAGAAATGCCGACGGATAAAATATCGATGACAGCTAAATTATTAATTGGTTCTTACTTACGATGGAATATTCCATCGAATCGGCAGCTTTATTTAATCCATCTATTGTTGAGCATCCAGATCAGAGCGAGCTTTATAAAGGGGAGAAGAGGGTTATTATCAGTTTTAGAGCAACCGGTGAGGGGCATGTATCTTCGATAGTATTCCGCTCTGGTTATATTGATACGGAGAATAATATTCATCTAGATGTTGTGGGAACATTGCTGGACAAGCCTATCAATATTAAGAATCATCGGTATAATAAAAATAGCTTCATTTCTAAATTGGTTGAGTTGCATCCAAAAGATGCGACGGCTATGCAAAAGCTTAGCGAAAATCTAACAGAAACATTTACATATGAGGAGCTGAAGAGATATGTGGAGGGAATACGTGCTGAAATAGAGCATACAGAGGATAATGATAGTATATTGAAGCAAGCGATATGGCTCGCTTCATCGCATTATGAGATGACTTTCTCTTTGGATACTTCAATATCTGAAAGGGTTATTTTTCCAATTTCTGATACTGAAAAAAGGGGGATTGAAGATGCGAGATTTGTTCGTTTTATAACACCTAAGGGGGAGGTTATCTATTATGCAACTTATACTGCATATGACGGATTTAGTATTTTACCAAAACTATTGACAACTAAGGATTTTTATCATTTTACAGTCAAGCCCATCCATGGAGAAATTGCAAATAAAGGTGCTGCGATTTTTCCGCGAAAGATCAAAGGGAAATATGCTATGCTATGTCGTATTGATGGTGAAAATAATTATATCGCCTATTCCGATTATATCAACATTTGGAATGAAGCTATTCATTTGGTGCAAGAACCTGAAAGTCCATATGAGTTTATACAGATCGGAAACTGCGGTTCCCCAATTGAAACCGCAGCCGGATGGTTAATTATTACACACTCTGTTGGCCCTATGCGCGAGTATTCAATTGGGGCTTCATTATTAGATTTGGAAAATCCACATATAGAAATAGGACGCCTTAGTCTCCCTATTTTAACTCCTAATGATATGGAAAGAGAAGGGTATGTGCCAAATGTTGTCTATTCATGTGGAGCTATTGTTCATAATGATCAGTTAATTATGCCTTACGCCATGTCGGACTATGCATCGACTTATGCGACCATTAACTTGAATGAGTTGATTCAGGCTATTCTTCAACCTGAAATTTGATTTTTAAAGACTTATAAACAGTTAAGTAGGCTATAAAATAACATAACGTGCTTTCTGCTCCTTGATTGCGGTTAATGCCATAAGTTTCTAACCCATCACAGCATCCTTTGGTGCTGTGGTCATATAGCGGGAGCTTAAGGTCATTTTCGCCTAAAAACCATTCAAAAGATCGAATCATTTTTTCAAAATATTCTTCATTTTTAGTGATTTCAAATACCTCCCTAAATAAAAGTACTGTGGCTGTAACATCAATGGGCTGTTGCCCGAATTTGCTTATATTTTGATTTTGTTTTGCCCATTTTTGATTGCCAATAATAGATAAAACCCATTTGCATAATGATATTTTCGAGAAAATAAAAGCTTGAAAATCCTATTTTTCTAAGTTTATCATCATTTAAATATTTGGTTGACATGAGTATTGCCAGTGGGATAATCGCATTGTCATATGCCAGAACTGGTTCAAACCATTTCCACTCATCATCAGCACTGGAATCATATTCATGTACTAATTTAAAAGCCAGTTTACGGAGTAACTCTGTGACTCTTTCATCATTTGGCTGTTGTTTTAGATATTCAGCAATACCCATCATAGTATAAGCGATAGCACGTATAGATTTTAAATTTTCAAAGTGTGGCATAGCTTTAAAAAACATATTTGATCCTAACTGATAGAAGTCAACAAAAGGTGCTGTATTAAATAGATATCCCAATGCCCATATAGCCCTACCAAAAGAATCTTCAGATCCGACTTCTTCTAAAA
>NZ_ASZT02000170.1:0-9962 GCF_001006065.1 Sphingobacterium sp. IITKGP-BTPF85 | reverse complement strand
AAAACTTATCCTGTGTATCGGCGCGTGTTTTCGCATCCAATCCAGCATGATAAGGAAGTGCTTTGATTCCATTGATATTAAGAACTTCACTAATTTCTTCAACCTTCTTACGGCTCAAGCAATAGATGATACCTGTTTTACCAGACTGTCCTTTTATAAAACGAACAATTTCTTTAACGACATTTTTCTTCGGCCTTACTTCGTAGAATAAGTTACCTCTGTTAAATGAAGATTTAAAGAGCATAGCATCATTCATTTGAAGATTCTTACGAATATCTGACTGCACCTTAGGTGTAGCTGTAGCTGTCAATGCAATAATGGGTATTTTTTCACCTATACCATTGATAACCTGACGAATCTTGCGATATTCCGGACGGAAGTCATGTCCCCATTCGGAGATACAATGGGCTTCATCGACAGCAACAAAAGATACCGTAATCTGCTTCAGAAACTCGACATTCTCCAATTTCGAAAGCGATTCTGGTGCTACATAAAGTAATTTTGTTTTCCCTGCTGTAACATCCTGTTTGACACGCATGATATCACCTTTGTTCAATGAAGAATTTAAAAAGTGAGCAATACTATCCTCTCCGCCAAATGCGCGAAGCTGATCAACTTGGTTTTTCATCAAGCAATTAACGGTGAAATGACAATCGCTGTCCCCTCACTCATCAATGCCGGTAACTGGTAACAGATGGATTTACCACCCCCAGTAGGCATTATGACAAATGTGTCCTTTCTCTGTAGTACATTTGTTATGATTGCTTCTTGATCCCCCTTAAAAGTATCAAAACCAAAAAAATCTTGTAAATTGTCGAAAAGTGATTTTTCTATTTCCATCGAGCCTCGGGCAAAAATAAGATAGATAAATGACCAAAAAATCTGTAAAATAACCTATTTTTGTATTCATTCTTTAATATAAAAGTAGATATTTTTTTTGTGAAAAGCAACATCGATATAAAAAATATAGCTATCCAAGCTATACAAGAAGAAGCTAAAGCGGTAGCTGATTTATCACAACGGATTGACGACGACTTTGTTAACGTGGTTAAACATATAATTAACTTAGAAGGCCGTGTTATTGTCACTGGAATAGGAAAAAGTGCTATTATCGCACAAAAGATTGTTGCGACAATGAATTCGACTGGAACACCCTCCATTTTCATGCACGCAGCCGATGCCATTCATGGTGATTTAGGGATCATTCAAAACCAAGATTTAATCATCGCAATTTCAAAAAGTGGTACAACTCCTGAAATCAAAGTACTGGTGCCTTTCTTGAAACAGACCGGAAATACATTGGTCGCTCTGGTAGGAAATATCAATTCTTATCTGGCTGAACAAGCGGATTACGTACTGGACACCACTGTTGAAAAAGAAGCATGCCCTAACAATCTTGCTCCTACCTCAAGTACCACTGCTCAGCTAGCAATGGGCGATGCACTGGCAGTATGTCTGCAGGAATGTCGCGATTTTTCAGATCAGGATTTTGCAAAATACCATCCAGGAGGTGCGCTAGGTAAAAAATTATACCTAAAAGTAGCGGATCTCTCCGATCAAAATGAAAAACCAAAAATCCCAAGTAATGCCACTATCAGAGAAATCATACTGACCATCACACAAAACAGATTAGGTGCTGTTGCAGTATTGCAAGATGAAAAGATTGTAGGCATCATTACCGATGGGGATATTCGTCGTATGCTTGAAAATCATGAAGATCTTACAGGATTAACTGCGAGCGATATTATGGGGACACATCCTAAAACGATCGACAAATCAGAGCTTGCTGTAAATGCGCTGCATATGATGCGTCAGAATAACGTGTCTCAATTAATTGTTTTACAAGGAAATAAGTATGATGGCATCATACATATTCAAGATTTATTAAAAGAAGGAATAATCTAGTCATACATAATGTAATATTATTGTTATCGCGTTCTTTTCTAAGGCAATTACGTATTAAAATTTCTATTTTGGTACGTTGTTTGACATTATCAAAGAACATAGTTAACAAATTAAGAAGAAGAAGATATGAAAAAGTTTTTAGCCGTATTAACTGTTATTATTGCATTTGTAGGATTTACTGCAATGCAAACAAGTCAGAGCGAATTTAAATTTGAAAAAGAAACACATGATTTTGGAAAGATCGCACAAGGAACTCCAGTATCATACAGTTTCAAATTTTCGAATGCAGGAAGTGAGCCTATCATTATTTCTGATGTTAAGCCTTCATGTGGATGTTCAGTAGCAGAATTTACAAAAACACCAATCAAACCAGGTGACACAGGAACAATTAAAGTTACTTTCAACGCTGCTTCAAAAGCACCTTTTACAAAAAGCTTTACAGTAACATCGAACACAAAAACACCTGTAAAAACTTTATACATCAAAGGAATTGTAGAATAATTACTTTACGTACATAATTAAAGAAAAGCCACTTCAAGTAAAGTGGCTTTTTTAGTTTTAATTCATTAGATTTGCTTCGCTAATTTATATAAAATAATGCCATCAATATCAGAAAAAGGGTATAACATGCCCGCATCCCCAATTAGAAAACTAACACCTTTCGCTGATCAAGCAAAAAAAGAAGGGAAAAAAATCTATCACTTAAATATCGGACAGCCGGACATTGAAACGCCAGAAGTAATGCTCAATGCATTAAAAAACATTGATTTCAAAGTTTGGGCCTATACGGCATCTGAAGGAACAGCATCTTACCGCAATAAACTGACGACATACTACAATAAATTAAACTACAATATCCAACCTACTGATATTTTAGTAACAAACGGTGGCTCTGAAGCGATTATGATTGCGATGCAGGCTTGTCTTAACCCGGGTGAAGAAGTAATCATTCCTGAGCCTTTCTACGCCAATTACAATGGCTTCGCATGCTCGTCAGACATTGTGGTAAAACCGATCATGTCTTATATCGACAATGGATTCGCTTTACCTTCTATTGCGGAGTTTGAAAAAGTAATCACTGAAAAAACAAAAGCGATTGCGATCTGTAATCCGAACAACCCTACAGGTTATTTGTATTCTAGAGAAGAACTAGAAGCATTGCGTGAGCTTTGTTTAAAATATGATTTATACTTATTCTCTGATGAAGCCTACCGCGAATTCTGTTATGATGGGCGTGAATTCATTTCACCTATGCATCTGGAGGGATTGGAACAACATGTTGTTGTTTTTGATACCGTTTCAAAACGTTACTCAGCATGTGGTGCCAGAATAGGTTGCTTAATCACAAAGAATAAAGAACTGTACCAAATCGCTCTAAAGTTTGCACAAGCGCGTTTAAGCCCTTCTTTGGAAGGACAAATTGCAGGTGAAGCAGCTGTAGATACACCAGATAGTTATTTTGAGGCAGTGTCTGAAGAGTATACTGCTCGTCGTGATACTTTAGTCAATGGCTTAAATAAAATTGAAGGTGCATTTTCACCTAATCCAGGTGGCGCATTTTACGTTGTAGCAAAACTACCGATCGATAACGCAGATAAATTCTGTCAATGGATGCTAGAAGAATTTGCATACGAAAATGAAACAGTTATGATGGCTCCTGCAACAGGCTTCTACAGCACTCCAGGTGCCGGAATCAACGAAGTTCGACTAGCATACGTTCTTAATCAGAACGATCTAAAAAAAGCATTGATCTGCTTAGAAAAAGGACTGGAAGTTTACCCAGGCCGTACACACTAATCAGTGAGTATAGACGATAAAAAAGGGTTGCTCAAATGAGCAACCCTTTTTTATTTAAAACATTTTGACCACTTTATACGTTATATATAGTAATTGATCACTAAATTTTATATAATATGGATAAATTGAAGAAATTTGAATTGATGGAAAAAATTGCGAGAGAATTAGAAGATGTTAGGAAAAGTCAGCAAGCCGTATTAGAAAAAATTGGGAAAATCGAGGTGGATAATATCGAACTTGGAGACCAAAATCTAGAAAAGATTCTACCGGATATTTTTCAACGTACAGCAGACAATTCAGATGCAATCCGTCAACTATTAGATTCTTTCCAAGAAAAAACAGAAGAATTTGGAGAGAAAAATAATGTTGCGAAACTAAAAGAACAACAACAAATCAATAGCATTAAATAAAAAAGAAGAGCTTCCTATTTGGAAGCTCTTCTTTTTGTATATTCATCAATGACAAATGTCAATTGATCTTCTTGACTCATATAAGAATTATCCAGTACAATCGCATCTTCCGCTTTACGCAAAGGACTTTCTTCCCTCGTACTATCAATATGATCACGATGTGCCAGATTCTTAACAATTTCATCGATCGTCACCTGCTCTCCCTTATTGGTCAATTCTAAATAACGTCGGTTAGCACGTACTTGCGGATCCGCTGTCATAAAAATTTTCATATCTGCATCCGGAAATACAGTTGTGCCTATATCGCGACCATCCATCACGATATTGCGTCTCCGCCCTAATTTCTGCTGTTGCTTTACCATGCTTGACGCACAGCTTTTATTGTACTCACTTCACTCACCATATCCGAAATATACATCTGACGGATCTCATCCGATATATCTTCATCATTAAGATGAATCTCAGTTTTATCATCATTAGGAATGAAATCGATATGAATATTTTCCAACGCCTCAGCTATTGCTTTATCATCTTTCATATCTATTCCCTCTCTGAGAAAATAAAGTGTCACAGCGCGGTACATTGCACCACTGTCAATGAAAACAAATTTTAATTTTTTGGCCAGTGCTTTTGCCACTGTACTTTTACCACATGATGAAAAACCATCAATAGCGATAATAAAGTTATGTCTTGTTGTCATAAAACTAATTCATCCCCCCAATAATCACCCCAAGCTTATTCACTAAAGGAACCAGTATTAAATTCCCTTCTATAATGCTTTCAGGTAGGAAGATGTATTTTTTATCGTAAATAATATTATCAATATAAAAGCTTAACCAATATTCATTGGTTAAACCGAATACCTGTTCATCAATAGCTTCGATTTTTTCGAAAGAATGTGGAGCAACATTACCGATAAAATGACGTAATGTGCTTGTGATCACATTTGCACCATCCTTTTCGCCATAACCTTTTGAAGTAACCAAGACATTTTGAATTTCTTGATTCTTTTCATTAATTAAATAAACATTCCAAACTTTTGACTCCGGGCTTTCACTCTCCAATACAACAGCAATCGTAATATTTTGAACAATGTTTTCAGGTAAATCCTTTTTCATTTCAATTATTTATCTTTAGTCGCTTTCACAGCAGCCTTTGTAGTTGTCTTTTTAACCGCAGTCGCTTTCTTCGCTGCAGGAGCTTTTTTAGCAGGAGCTTTCTTTGCAGTAGTCGCTTTTTTAGCAGTTACTTTTCCTTTGCTTTTAGTAGCATCAGCTTCCGCCCATTTCAAGACATCTTCATACGTGATCTGCTCTACTTCTGTTCCTTTTGGAATTTTCAAATTCTGTTTTCCAAAACGGATAAACGGTCCCCAACGGCCTTGTTCAATTTGAGCTTCAGGATTTTCGTCAAAAACACGAATTACCTTTTCAATATCTTTTTGTCTCTTGTCTTTGATAATCTGGATACACTCTTCCTCTGTCACATCAAGTGGATCAACATTCTTTGGTAAAGAATAAAAAGAAGAATCATGACGGATATAAGGTCCAAAACGGCCAATGGCAACAGTCATTTCCTTTTCTTCAAAGATACCAACCTTCTTTGGAAGCTTAAACAATTCCATAGCATCCTCAAAAGTAATCGTTTCGATCATCTGTCCTTTTCTCAAAGATGCAAAACGAGGTTTCTCTTCATCATCTTGTGCACCAATCTGCACCAAAGGACCAAACTTACCAATACGTACAGAGACAGGTTTACCCGATACAGGATCGACACCCAACTCACGTTCGTTGTTAGCACGTTCAGCATTTTCTAACGTATTCTGTACTTCTGAATGAAAAGGTCCGTAGAATTCACGCAACATATCTGTCCATTCGGTCAAACCATGTGCAATTTCATCAAATTCCTTTTCTACTTTTGCCGTGAAATTAAAATCTACAATGCCTTTAAAATGTTCAACTAAGAAATCATTAACGACAATACCGATATCTGTTGGAAACATTTTTCCTTTTTCAGCGCCAGTAATTTCAGTCTTAGTAACAGCAGAGATTTCCGTATTTTCTAAAGTCAATACACGATAATCACGTGAACGTCCTTCTCTTTCTTCTTTCACTACATAACCGCGATTTTGAATCGTAGAAATTGTTGGCGCATAAGTAGATGGTCTACCAATACCCAATTCTTCCAACTTCTTCACCAAAGCTGCCTCTGTATATCGAGCAGGAGGTCTTGTAAAACGCTCTGTCGCATTCATGCTTTTCAATACGACCGATTGTCCAGTTACTAAAGGTGGCAACAAAGAGTTATCGCTATCATCATCATTCGTTACATCTTGATCATCATCTGTAGATTCAAAATAAACTTTCAAGAATCCATCAAACTTCATTACCTCACCTGAAGCAGATAAATCCTCCTTACGTGTAGAAATAGAAATTTTAGCTAATGTTTTCTCGAACTCTGCCTCACTCATTTGAGAAGCAATAGCACGTTTCCAGATTAAATCGTACAAACGTTTTTCTGCTGCATCACCTTCAATGCTATGTTCAGAAAAATAAGTTGGACGAATGGCTTCGTGGGCCTCTTGAGCTCCAGAAGTTTTTGTTTTATATTTTCTTAACTTATGATAACGATCACCATAAGCAGAACGAATTTCTTTCTCAGCAGCTTCTGTTGCTGTATCACTTAAATTAACAGAATCGGTACGCATATAGGTAATGCGACCAGCTTCATATAAGCGTTGGGCAACCTGCATAGTACGTGCAACAGAAAATCCTAGCTTACGACTAGCCTCCTGCTGTAGCGTTGAGGTAGTGAACGGAGCCGCTGGAGCTCTTTTCGCAGGTTTTGTTTCCAAACTCTTGACAGCAAATTCCGCTGTCTTACAATCCTCTAAAAACTGCTTTGCTTCAGCCTCTGTTGCAAAACGCTGTGGCAGCTCAGCTTTAAAACTATCTTTAACTTTCCAGTATGGAAAAATGCCACAATACGAAAGGATGCTTCGGCATTAAATTTTATAACCTCGCGCTCGCGGTCTACGATTAAACGTACAGCTACCGATTGAACACGTCCTGCGGACAACGAAGGTTTTACTTTCTTCCATAACACAGGTGAAAGCTCAAATCCTACCAAACGATCCAGTACACGACGGGCTTGCTGTGCATTTACTAAATTATAATCTATTTTACGTGGGTTCTCAATGGCCTTTAAAATCGCAGGTTTGGTGATCTCATGAAATACAATACGCTTAGTACTCTCATCTTTTAAACCTAAAGTCTCAAATAAATGCCACGATATAGCCTCCCCCTCGCGGTCCTCATCGGATGCTAGCCAAACTGTTTCTGCAGCTTTAGCCAACTTCTTTAACTCACTGACAACAGCCTTCTTATCACTCGGCACTTCATATTTTTGTTGAAAATCTTTATCTGTATCAATAGCATCATCGGTCTTCACCAAATCACGAATATGTCCGTAACTGGACTTTACCAAAAAGTCCTTCCCTAAATACCCTTCTATTGTTTTCGCTTTCGCTGGAGACTCTACTATGAGTAAATTTTTAGCCATTTAAATTTGAGATTTGTGCAAATAAAGGCATTTCTTTAACGAATGACAATATTTTTAGTCTTTTTTTACATTATTTAAGGAAAAAAATAAATAACCATTGTTTTATTCCAAAACAAGGGTTCATATTTTTTTATAAAATTCTGTTTTTTACCCGTAGAAATTTAACAAACAAGCTTTAATAATACCAAAGACGTACCTCTTTAAATTACATCTATATTGGATGAAATCGTACATCAAATGTATGACCTACCAATTATTGACAACAACCATATAGCTAATAAATGGTTAAGGTATCGTTATAGCTGACGAAAAGATTACCTTGGTCTACCTAACGACAAGAAAACAAACTCCAATCGGTTGGTGACTTTGTAAAAAACAATTTGGAGAACAAAATACTAATTAAAAAATAAATAAAACAAACTTTCAAGCTATTTCGTTTATAATGTAAGGCCCTTCTTTATAAAAGATATACCTGAAAAAGTGAACATTTGATAAACAAAATATCCAAAATCATATCATTGTATGAGCAATTTCAAAAGAAAGACGAATCTAGAAAACGTAAATAAAACTTCAAAATGGGACATTGTTATCATTGGAGGCGGGGCAACTGGGCTTGGTATCGCTGTCGATGCGGCTTCTCGAGGATTTAAAACATTATTACTCGAAAAATATGATTTTGCAAAAGCAACCTCAAGTAGGAGTACGAAATTAGTCCATGGTGGTGTACGGTATCTCGCAAATGGAGATATTAAACTTGTCTATTCCGCATTGCATGAAAGAGGATTAATTTTCCAAAACGCACCACACTTAGCTAAAATTCAAAGCTTTATTATTCCATGCTATACATTTTTCAGTAAGTGGAAATATCTGATTGGATTGAAAATCTATGATTGGATGGCCGGTGCATACCGGATCGGAACTTCCAGATTTTTATCCAGCAGTCAGGTTGTTTCAAAACTGCATGCTGTCAAACAGGATAATCTAAAAGGGGGTATAATCTACTATGACGGCCAGTTTGATGACTCCCGATTTGCAATCAATCTAGCACAGACAGCAAATTCTCTTGATGCAACAATCTTAAACTATTGTGATGTAAATGCCATTCATAAAGATACAAATGGTCAAGTTTGTGGTGTTTCTTTTACAGATTTAGAGTCAAACCAGAATTTTGAAGTTAAAGCAAAAACAGTCATTAATGCGACCGGAATCTTTGTTGATGATATATTAAAACTGGAATCACCTGTCCATAAGAATTTAGTAAGACCTTCTCAGGGAACACATATTGTCATTGACAAGAAATTTTTAGGGGAAGAAGATGCCCTTATGATTCCGGAAACTAATGACGGACGTGTGCTATTTGGTGTGCCATGGCACGACCACATCCTATTAGGAACGACAGATACGCCCTTAGATATTCACACTATTGAACCAAGACCTTTAGAAGAAGAAGTAGATTTTATTTTGGAAACGGCTAAAAACTACCTCAATCCTGCTCCTACCCGAGCAGATATACTCAGTGTATTTGCAGGTTTGCGACCACTGGCTGCACCAGATGAAAGTAATCCAGCTTCAACAAAAGAAATCTCCCGGGACCATAAACTGATCAGCAGTAAATCAGGATTGATTACCATTACAGGAGGGAAATGGACGACATATCGTAAAATGGCAGAAGATACCGTTAACAAAGCCATTCAAATCGGAAAGTTAAATACAGCTCCTTGTATTACAAAAACCTTAAAAATACATGGTTATCTTCAAGAAAAACAGCAGGGACACTGGCAGATATACGGTTCAGATGCAAAGTTAATACAAGAGTTAGCACAAAAGGATCCAAATTTGTCCCAAAAGATTCACCCCAAATTTGATTATATCGCAGCAGAAGTAGTATGGGCAGTAAGAAATGAAATGGCAAGATGCCTGGAAGATGTTTTAGCAAGAAGGATACGCATGCTGTTTTTAGATGCAAAAGCAGCCATGGAGGCAGCTCCCCTAGTTGTTCAGATTATGTCCAAAGAACTTGAGCAATCGAAAACATGGGAAGAAGAACAGCTTGCACAATTCCTTATACTTTGTAAAAACTATACTTACGATTCCTAATCCATTAACAACGCATTTATGAGTACTAAAGAATATATTTTGGCATTAGACCAGGGCACAACGAGCTCAAGAGCAATTATCTTTTCGAAGTCAGGAAAAATAGAAGCGATAGCACAAAAAGAATTCAAGCAGATTTATCCAAAATCTGGTTGGGTTGAGCACGATCCTAAAGAGATTTGGTCCAGTCAACTT
>NZ_ASZT02000169.1:0-10012 GCF_001006065.1 Sphingobacterium sp. IITKGP-BTPF85 | reverse complement strand
AAATGTAAAGCTATATCAGGACAAGACACTAACTTTCAACCTCTAACCTCTTCACCAACTCACCTTATCTAAAAATGATACAATTTGAAAAGGGATTGAAACAAATCTGCTATAATGATTTTTATAGTTTGATGTATCTTTCGAAAGATACGATAAGCCTGTAAAAGGTATATCGCATCGTATCTAAAAACCTGCAAAGTCTCAGATAGCTTTGATCGTTGGAATGGGTATGATTCTGCTTTTATTGATAGCCCATTTCGTTTTGCGATATCTCGATGAACCGATCAGGAAGCGGTTGAGTCAGGGTAAAAATAATCGTATAAGAATTATTGGTTAGTTAATTAAAATCAAAAATAAACCAAATATGAAAAGAAGAACATTTTTACAGGCTTTAAACGTAGGCATCGCCTCTGCAACGCTGTACAATGGAGCAGGACATGCCATGACGCTGACCTCTCTCCTGGACAATAAATCGCAGGATAAAGAATTGTCCTATCATCGTATCCAGGAAATCAAGTATTCCACTGTTCAGATGAAATACCCCCGGCTTGTCGGAAAAAATGCACGTCTTGACCTTCATGGATATGGCCCCAATGTCGAGATCTGCTGTATCACAACAGACAAAGGTGCGATGGGATGGGCCTCACTCCGCGGATCAAGAAGAGATGCAGAGCAGATCGCAAAAGAATTGCTTGGTAAAAAAGTATCGGAGGTTTTTGCAGCTGATATCGGAACTTTAGAAGCTAGACATATCCCTTTTGACATGGCTCTCCATTGATCTCGCGGGTATTATATTGCAGAAACCGGTTTATGAATTACTAGGAAGAAAAACACCTTATCTGACCGATTACTATAGTGGTATGATCTACTTTGATGATCTCGAGCCCTTGGAAAAGCCTGCAGGTATCGACCGTATACTCGAAGAATGTCGGTATGATTACGAAGTCGGATATCGACAGTTCAAACTCAAAATCGGTAGAGGTCATAAATGGATGCCCTATAAAGAAGGCCTACAGCGTGATATCGATGTTACCAATGCCGTCGCAAAAGCTTTTCCAGATTGCGGTATTTTAGTGGATGGCAACAACGGTTTCTCCGTTGACCAATTCATCCAGTATCTCGAAGGAATTCCCTCAGTAAAGCTATTCTGGATAGAAGAACCATTCCACGAAACCGTTGCTGATTATCAAAAATTGAGAAGTTATATAAAAAAAACAGGCAGAATTACCTTATTGGCAGATGGTGAAGCCGATCCGGATCCAAAGCTTTTACAAGAGCTTTTTGAAAAGAAACTATTGGATGTACATCTAACCGATATCGAAGGTCTCGGTTTTACAAACTGGAGAAAGCTGATGCCCGAATTGAAGAAATTGGGTGTGCAGGCATCGCCTCATGCATGGGGATCCCTACTCAAGACATACTATACGGCACATCTCACAGGCGGACTGGGAAATACAGTCACTATAGAAGGAGTAACGAGCACATCGGAAGATGTTGATCTTTCGGGATATAAGGTCCAAAATGGTCAATTAATACCACCCACTACAGCGGGTTTTGGCATGCCTCTTCTGAAGAAGATCTAAAAAAAGTGGCTCAGACTTTTAATTGATAAATGTTCTTTACCAATTACGATCCCTCATATCACCGTGATGTGAGGATTATACTTTTATCTTGAATGTTAGATAATAGTACAGCTGATTTGCACATGAGATCAATTTGGACAAATCTGTATATATGCCTATACTTCTAAAACAGAATAGGATGATTATTGATTCAATATGGAAAGCATTATTTACCTGTAGTCCGATATTTGGAATTGTTTTTGCTGCAATAGACGATACTATTGGATTTTTAACGCACATGAATATACGCACCCTTATACTTGCAATTTATCTATTTCCCTTTACAGCAATTTGTCAAAAAATTAATTGCACCGGGTGGTTCTGAAATTAACACATCGTTCCTTAAGTCCCAAAAATCACTATACGGTTTACTATGTAAAGGATACCAGCTGGACTAAAAAGGGAACTATGACGTATGACATCAATTACGACGCAAACCAGCTAATATACAACTACAAATATACAGACAAGAGCAATGAGTGGTCTGTTAGCAGAACCTCCATAGCGGACGCTAAGACACTGAAGTCAATCAGTTATCAATCGGAAAGCAGTAATAGTAAATTAAACCTCGAATTTGGAAACACGATAAAAGGAAATTATTATTCTAAAAAAACGAAAAAAAATAAAATATTAAATCTGAAAACTCCGTCTTCATTTATTGATTTCAACCTAGCGGATAATATGATGACGACCTTACCGCTTACGGTCGGTTATAAAGGAACATTCTCACAATTTTATTATGATGATAATACGGATACTTTAGTATCAAACTACAGGATTAAAGAAGTGAAAAGCTATGCTTACCGCTCACCTAAAACCGGAAATCACGATACCTGGCTAGCTCGGTATTAGAAGAAAGCACAGGTGCCATCTACAATTTGTAATCGACAAAAAGATCACCGGTTATGGCAAAGAGAAATGTCTCTGGGAAATGGCATGTGGGAGATTTGCATTAATGAGGAGCTGGATTACCAACCCATAAAAAATCAATTCAATAAAGAACAGTCGATAAAACAGATTTCTACAGGCAATAGTGTGATCACGGGAACAGCATACGCGAAAGATAATACGGGTAAAAAACTGGGAGGCTTGGTCAATACTGCGAAAAAACAATTTGCTCCCAAAGGGACAGAAATCACGCTTTTCCCGAATTCAGCATACTATGAAGAATGGGTGGAGGTAAATAAAAAGATAAAAAAACAGGGAAAAATCCCTGAGGTTCCTTTAGATGTTAATTTTGGAACAGCAATCAAAAAAACAAAAGTGTACGATGATGAGGGGCATTTTGAGTTTGCAGATCTTCTACCGGGTACTTATGTGATCATGGCTGGTTTCGATTTTACAAATTCGTACAACTATTCGTATGTCACCGGGTATACTAATTATTACAACTACTGGGGTATACTGGCTCTAACACAAATTACGGTTCTGCCAAACAGCATTATAGAGATCAGGCCAATGTCGAAAAGCTTGTGGCCATTGACAGCGATGGAGACAAAAAAGATATCAACTTGAGAGATTAGCACGGTATCACGCAAAGTCTACTATCAATTTAGCTTTAATTCCCCTACAGAATATACAAATAAAAAAGCCGACAGGATTTTTCCTATTCGGCTTTTTTATTAAATAAGTATATTTTTCGTTTTTCGCTTCTCTATCCTAATCTGGCAAAGTAACCTTTCCGATAAAAGGGTATTCCTCTACTGTATCAATTGCTTCCGAAATCTGGTAGCATAACTGATAAGTATCCTGAAGGTTTTCTGAAAATTGAAAAAACTGATCTTTTTTTACTTTTTCAAAGATCCAGATCGGATCTAAAGGATTTGAATTGTACTTCGTAATAATTGCAGTATATCCATTTTTTTGAGCTTCTACAAGTCTCTCTTTTGTAATATTTGCTAATTCCATATTATACTAATGTACAAAAAATAATTTTAAGCATTATGTTAAAAACCTGCAAAAAACACTTAAAAATCTGAAAAAACAGCTGTTTTTATACAAAAAAGCATCTATTTCGGCTAAAAAAAATAAAATTACCAATGTAACAAAAGAAGTAATAGGAGTTACACAAAGTCCAACCAACTCACTATCTAACGTTCTAACCTTGGAATTACTAAGTACTACAATCTAATTACTAGTAAGTAACAACCATCTAACTTTCTAACCTTCTCACCCCCTCCTAACAATCCTCAACACTTTGCGGAAAAAATAATCGGACCACAGTTCCTTTTCCTATAGTACTTGAAAGGTTTACGGTGCCGCCCATAAACTCCATTAAATCTTTTACCAATGATAATCCAATTCCCGTACCTGCTATATGGGACGAATTGCTTCCCCTGACCTGCATCAGCACTATTTTAGATAATTCATCACCGGGAATACCAATTCCATTATCTTCAAAAACATAGACAATACCTTGATCTATTTCTTCACTATGGATATGCAGATAAGCCCCTGTACCAGTGGAATACTTAACAGCATTACCAATCAGATTAACAAAGATCTGATATATCGCACCACTGTCTGCATTTAAAGGATAAAGATGTCCCAGTTGAAATTCGATCTGTTGTTCTGGAAAATTCAACTTCACTTCATTAATCCATTCTCCGATCCTTTTATCGATCTCCACGCAATCAGCCATATTTTTTGATCCGCGTACTTTATTGAGCTGCAAAGTCTGGTTGATGATGGATTCAATATTCTGTATGGATTCAGAGAAGTTTTTATACCATCTTTTAGCCACCTCAACTGAAAGATTTTCATTTTTAAGCAGAAAATCATTTCCCATCTTTAAAACAGAGAGTGGATTTTTCAGATCGTGCGATAAGGTATTGGCCAAACGGTCCAGTTTATAACTTAAAGAAAGCTCCTCACGCTGTCTTTCCATTCGGTTATTAGCCAATTTTCTTTCGGTCACATCACTGGCCGTGTGCAGGATAGCATAAGTCTGCCCCTTGTCATCAAGTATGGCTTTATACTCGAAATCAAAATAACGTTTGATTTTACGGTCTCCAACAACAATAGTGGCGGCGACTTCCGTAGCATTATAAGTAATCCCAGTTTTCCAGACATTTTTAAGAATAGAACAAAACCCTTCGTTAACAAAATTTGGAAAACAGGCGCATAAGGTTCTTCCAATGATGGACTCATCAGCACACCAAATATCCAACATCCCCTGATTAGCGTAAACGATATTCAGATCACCGTTATCGTAGATAGCCGTTGCTTGAGGAGAATCATTAAGAATTGCTAATATTAAACTATCATGAGCGATCATGGATACACTTATAAGATTAAGTAAAAGTTGAAAGCATGGTAAACAAATATATGCTTTGCATTTGCTAAATATAGTAACAATTTCATTTTAATGCGTGACATATCACTGATAAAAAACGAATTTTCACGTATACCGACAAAAGTACAGCGATCTATTTTATATAAAATAAAAACAGTCGTATTTTAAGGAAGAATTATGTAAGAATTTCAGTAGCAAAAAATTGGCTTTTAGCTAAAAAATTAAATATAGTTTATAAAAACGTCGCTCATCATTGATGAGCCTTAATTTAAACCTATATAACGATTTTTTGGATTAAATACTACGGCTAATCTGCTTTGAGACTTTTCATTTCCTATACTTAGATACCATTTGTTGTTCACAATATTATAAAAAAAACCATCAAAACGGCTATCTTAGAGTAGCATTTACAAATTTACATCTTACACATGAACCTAACCAATCACTATAATAACATGTATCATACTGCTATAACGAAAATCCGCAGTGGGGAAATATCGACTGATAGCTTAATTCATGATATAGATGATACCCGACGGGGTCTGACGGTTATTATTAGACCTAGTGAAAATATCAAAGAAAAAATTCATTCTTTTCAAGAACGTATGCGTCATATTGATAACACTCCGTATTATCAACCAGTTACAGATATGCATATTACTGTTTTATCAATTATCTCATGCACCCAAGACTTTAAATTAAATCAGATAGATATATCAAAATATATACAAATAATCAAAGAAAAGTTTACATCGTATTTCCGATATAAGCTTACATTTTAAAGGAGTTACAGCATCTCAGGAGGCTATACTTATTCAAGGATTTCCGATTAATAATCAATTGGAAAATTTAAGGAGCCAATTACGAGATAATTTTAATAGCTCACAACTTAGACAAAGCATAGACACTAGGTATATGTTATCTACAGCTCATATCACCACAGCACGTTTCCAAACAACATTAAAAGAGCCTGAAAAATTTTCAGATTTATTAGATTATTATAGAAATGCTGATTTTGGTTGTTTAAAAGCAAGTACAATAGAATTTGTATACAACGACTGGTATCAGAAAAAACATATTGTGAAACAGCTTTTTACAGTTAAGTTGTAAAGGTTACGCCTATATTTTTTGAATAGCTATTTAATGTCGTAAACAATTAATTTCCTTTCTGTACAGAAAGATGAAATGGAACAATATAAGGAGAAGAATAATATAATAAGAATTTATCCATCTTTTCTACGTCATTTTTATTTCAAGATTAAATATGGTTTGATTTTTGTATTTAACAGACGCAATCTTTTCCTACCCATTCATGCACATGTAGCGCTATCTGAATAAGATCGCAAATAATATGCTGTGTGGCTCGAAAAGCAAATAATTTCTTTTGTTATATCATTTTATATTAAAAAAAGTGAAAAATACGTTTTACATAAAAAGATATCAAGAACCAAAGTCGTAATCAATTTAAATACATTTATAACAACAAAAACTATGAGTAAGAAAAAAGACAATTCGAAATGGTTAAATGTCGCCATCTCTTGGGGAGCGAGTATTGTCATCATCGGTGTACTGTTCAAGATTCTCCACATCGGCGGTTCCTATGCCAATTACATGATCGGAATCGGATTAGGAGTTGAAGCCTTCTTATTTTTTCTAATGGGTCTCAACCCTCCTGCACCAGAACCAGATTGGAGCCGCGTATATCCAGAATTGGATGAAAACTACACCGGTGAACTACCTACAAGAAGTGCAACTGTCGTGAACACACCTACGGGACCTTCTGCTACTGTAGCTTTGGACAAAATGTTTGCAGATGCTCATATTGACGAGACAAGTATCGGCAATTTAGGAAGAGGATTACGTGATTTCAGCGAAAAAATGTCGGCGATCAATAAAATTTCAGATGTTTCCTTGGCAACAGAAGACTTTACGCAAAAGCTGAAATTGGCAACATCCAAATTTGACAGCATGAGTGTTGCTTTTGAGCAGGCTTCTGCCAATCTGGTACAGATGTCCAATTCATCTACAGATACTGCCAGTTACCACGAACAGGTCAATAAGCTGACCACAAACCTGCAACAATTGAATGGTATGTACGAGCGTGAACTACAGGATTCTGCTACGCACTTAAAATCGATGAACCAATTTTATGAAAATTTAAGTTATACGATGCAAAACTTCAATGAATCATTAGATGACTCTAAAGCATTCAAAGAAGAAGTTGGCAAGTTGGCAAAAAACCTAAACGCTTTAAATGCTATTTATGGCAATATGTTGAGTGCAATGAACCAACCGCGTGTTTAATTCATCCATGTATAATCTAAATCAATAAAAATGGCATTAGGAAGAGAGACACCAAGACAGAGAATGATCAGCATTCTTTATCTGGTACTACTTGCATTACTTGCATTGAATGTGCCCGATACGATCTTGGATGCATTTAAAAACATCAACAATAGCCTCGAATCATCTCGGTCAAATGTCAACAATGCCGTACAGCAATTGTTCTCGGCATTTGAAAGCACCAAACTAAAGGAAGAACCTGCCCGTGCAAAACCGATCTACGATAAAGCGAAAAAAGCACAGGCGATCATCGGAGAACTGAACACATACATCAGCTCACTAAAAGAAGATTTCACCAAGCAAGGTGGCGGTATTGATCCTGAAAAAGGAGATCTGGTTAAAAGAGAAAACGAAGATATTTCGCCGAATCTGATGATCAATGAGAAAAAAGGAACCGTCTTAAAGAATAAGATCAATGAAACAAGAGCTAAGCTCCTAGCTTTATTAACTCCAGAAGAACAAAAAAGTGTTTCCTTTTCATTAGAAGCAAAGGATCCTGAAAAATCTGTCAACGGAAAGAAAAGTTGGGAAGAAATCAATTTTGGAAGCGGAACTCCTCTTACAGCTGCGATGACTATTTTGACCAAAATCCAAACAGACGCTCAAAATGCAGAATCGGATATGGTGAAATTAATCTTAGGCAAAATGGATCAGGCCGTAGTTAATCTGGATAAATTTGCCGCCGTAGCAGTCGCTCCAACCTCCTATTTGGTACAGGGACAACCTTATAAAGCAGAAGTATTTTTAACCGCTTCAGATTCTAAATCGCAACCATCCATCAGTGTCAATGGCTCTCCATTACAGATTGTTGATGGAAAAGGGGTATACAATGTATCGACAAGCAAGGAAGGGATCTTCTCTTGGACAGGAGTTGTGCAGGTGAAACAAACGGATGGTTCGATGAAAGAATACCGTACAGCGACACAAACTTATCAGGTTGCACGCCCGTCGGCAGTAGTATCACCAGATAAAATGAATGTTTTATACATTGGCGTTAATAACCCATTATCCGTTTCTGCAGCCGGTACACCGACAGATAAGGTAAAAGTAAGCATGACCGGAGGTAGCCTTTCAGGATCTGGTGGTAAATATAATGCCCGTGTTTCCTCTCCAGGTACTGCACGCATTTCTATTAGTGCTGAAGTAGCTCCGGGTAAAATACAGACCTTGAGTACCACGAATTCCGTGTTAAACGTATTCCAGATCCAATTGCAAAATTTGCAGGTAAAACAGGTGGTAGTATGGCCACAGTTGCACTTAAAGCACAGAATGCGATCTTTGCGAAATTGGATAACTTTGATTTTGACGCAAATTTCAAGGTAACTAAATTTACGATGATCATTGCCAAGCCACGTGCTGATGCCATTGTGCTATCCACTTCAGGCGGTCAATTAAGTTCAAGCATGAAATCTGCCTTAAACGGCATCACACCAGGCACAAGGGTTATCTTCGATAACATTGTCGCTGTAGGTCCTGATGGAACATCAAGACAGTTAAATGCAGTAGCACTGACTGCAAACTAAAGATACTAATACCTACCTATATAAACATGGCCTTCTCCTTGATCGGGGGAGGCCTTTTTTATGACAAACTATTTCAAAAAAGAAGTGTAACCCTAATGTCCAAACCAGTCGATAACCAGTGTCTTCTTTAGAGCAACAGAAGCCCACTTAAATTATTTAGAAACTAATTATGAATTAGATGGTTCATTAGATGAAAATAGTACAAAATCTTGGTAATCAGTTCAAAAAAGGAGTGACATAGCTATCAAATAAGTGTAGCTATAAATGTATTTAAAGTTGTAGAAAAAAATATAATATTGTAAATTAGTAAAAAAATATCCACGATGGGGAATAAATCTCTGAAAACCTCAGAAGAAAACAATGATAGTATTTTAAAATCATATTCAGCACAAGATCCTGAACATCCCAATTGGTACATTTATGAATATGAGAACCACCGAAAGGTACTTGTTGAAATAAATGTTGAATCAGGAAGAATCCACTTCCTTAGAGAGCTTTAACAGAAAGCAAGTTTGTTTAAATTATCGGTTTAATTGGACAACTATTTACTTTTAATCAAAAGCATAAAAAAGAAAAAATGATTTTTAAAGCATTGCGCTCAGATCTCGGTGTTGAAGATAGTGCATTCGATGATTTGTACCCTACAAATATAAAGATATTGGGACAACGCCATTGGACTCCTGTTGATGTAGCAAAGAAGGCAGCAAAATATTTGGTTCAACATCCAAAGGATAAGATATTAGATATCGGGGCCGGGGCTGGTAAATTTTGCTTAGTGGGGGCTGCATGTACAGAGGGCATGTTTTATGGAGTTGAACAACGGGAATCACTTGTTGAAATTTCCAATGGGATCGCCCAAAAGCATCAAATAGATAATGTAGAATTTATTCATGCCAATATTAATCAAATCTCTTTTTCGGATTATGATGCATTTTATTTTTATAATTCTTTTTATGAAAATATAGATACAACTTGTCCAATAGATCATTCTATCTTACCGAACCAAGAACTCTATCATATCTATACCGAATATCTTAGACAACAACTTAAACAATTACCTATTGGCACTCGAATTGTCTCTTACTGGAGTGGATGGGACGAAATACCTACGAGTTTGATCTTGAACAGACGGCATGTAGAGGTTTGCTCAACTTTTGGAAAAAAATAATATAGACTTGGTTTGTAAGCCTAATCTTGCTTACCGGGATGTTTTCTTCTAAACCTGTAAT
>NZ_ASZT02000168.1:0-10074 GCF_001006065.1 Sphingobacterium sp. IITKGP-BTPF85 | reverse complement strand
TGTACTTGGTAGGCCGCATACGATTATTTGAACTAATACAGATGAAGTAATAGGGAGCTAAAAGCTTAGGAAAATCAAATAGATCCTTTAAAATATAGAAGGCCATTCTGTCGAGAGTGGCTTTCTATATTTATATCGATGCAGTTTGGGCTTTATCAAACCCGACCTTGTTACATTAGTCAATAAAAGCTGTAGGTGGAAAGTATTTCAGTCGATGAACGCGTACAAGTAATTGATTGTTTAATCATATATTGTAAGTCGCTAACGAAGGATTGTTGCATTTTTTCTATATTCTTTTAATTCAAAGTCGCTATGACTTCCTTTATCATATAATACGTAAAATCCTGTCGTCATTAACAATTTATTATGGGGAACTCCAATGACTGTGTTTTCTTTTTTTGCATAGTCTACTTGGTTTCCAAATTTGCCATTTAAAAAGCTTGGTATATTTTTAATCATAAGAAACCTTTCTATGGAAGGTAAAAATGTATCAAAATCAATGTTATAATAATCATCAATTTTAATCATTGGATGTTCTTCTTTTTTAGGCGATGGCAGTATGGTATCATACCATTTTAAAGGTCTTTTATTTATGATTACAGGGTCATTATTTAAAAAAATTCTGTATTCCTTATTATGATATTCGCCATCAAGCGGGGGGGAATTAATATAAAATATAGCCTCTATAGAATTCCAGGATACTACAATATCCTTAGAATAGGTAATGACCGTATAAGCATCGTTATTATATGATAATTTTCCTTTATACTTATTAGCCTCTTTTTCAGTTTTAAATATTCCAATACCTTTAAAAGATGAAATAAATACAAAAATAAAAACAGCTATCACTATAAATACAATTCCCCATATAAAGTATTATTTACATTATTTATATAGAATTTATAAAGTAATCCACAACTGATTAAAATAATAATGAATGAATAACTAGCACTTAAATAGTTTGGTTTCATATAATCTAATCTTTACCAATTCGTCTTTACTATTTATACGAGGGCGATATCTTTTTCTAATGTAATAAAAAACAGTCAAAGCCCATAGATTCATCTCTCCCTTTCCTTCATGCACCAAGTTTTTCAAATTGACATAAGTTAAGGATAATTTATAATTGTTAGTTAGATCTCCCTTGTGATCGGAGAAGTCACAATTGCAGATGCCGTGCTGGATATGATTGTGCATACTTCACATCCTATTGAATTTAAAGGGAATGTCTAAGAAAAAAAAGGTAATATTGTCAAGTTACTGATAAAAATCATTAGATAACCAAAATCAGGGAAGTGAAGTATCATAGGAATGGGGGCAGTATTATCGGAATATATCTATTTTTCCTCCTTCATAAATACCAAATTCTTTAGCTTAAAAGGTTAGACCGACACATATAAAAATATAGAATTGTGAAAAAATATTGTTTATTTATCATGCATTACTTGCGGTAACTTATTCCAACGGGCAAGGTAGAAAGACAGAACTTTTAGATAGATTAAAATCCAGTTTGGAACAGAATAACTATGGCATTCAAACGACTTTTTATTATCCGACAGAAATCTCAATAAATGATTATCCAGTATTTCGAGGGCTTGAATTCTTCGGAAATACCATTCCGAATTTTATTGACATAGCGATTGACAAAAATGGAGAGCAAGAATTAAAAGTGTTGATTGATTTGACAAATTACAAAAAACAAGGAAAACCGATTTTAGAAATTCTATTGGTCAAGTCAGCTAAAGGGGTATCGATCATTTCAAATAAATCCGATTTTCCTGAAGAAAATATTTTAGTAAATTATCAATTATCTGATGATGATATAACCCAAGAAAACATTAAGAATGGTTACTTTTTGAAAACCATAAAGTTTAAAGCTAAAGTTCCTATCGAACTATCTACCTTAAATAAATCAGTTCAGTTGACAAATTCGAAGGAATTACTTGATAAACTCTATAATGCTGTTGCTAAACTAACAAAAGGCATAAATGATAGAGATAGCAATAATGTTTTGGAAATTATCCAAAGCGCTGAATTTGAAGTAGCACAATTACGAGGAATGAAAAAAGAATGGATGTTAACCGAAAGAAAAGCATTATTATCAAATACTTTTACATTGTTGCCAAAAGATAGTTGTGAAGTCAAAATTTATGGAAACGGAACTAGGGCAACGCTAGTTCAAAAGAATCTAGAAATAATCAAGAAATCTGCCATAACCTCTAACTTTACTAAAGAAAATTATCCCAAAGGTAGAGTTGTTCAATTTTATAATTTTTATTACAATATACCAAAAGGAAAGGATGAATTAGAACTAATACGGTTTGACGGTTATGCAATAACTAAATACGGAAAGAAATAAACACGCCTACGGCGTTAACTTTCTTCAATTTTGAGGTTTTATCAAGTTGGAAAGTAGGAAGCGGGTTCGTGAAAAAAGACGATGTAAAAGCATTTTTCGAATTATCGAATAATATTGATCAAGAGATCTATAAAAACCTCTGATCGCAGTATCAAGTGGAAAGTCAATATTGTAATTCTCAAATTTATCAATTATTGAAATCATTTCATCTATAATTTTGCAATTTTATTGTGTTTACATACAATTTGTAAGGTACTATCTGGACGCCACTTGCTATAGGTGTGTTTTTTTTCCGACATTTGAACATGGCTCTATTTATAACTTTGGATAATGTCTATAAATTATATGATCTCGATCCTTCGGAAAAGACGGAAGGGATAGTAATTCTTAGTCAGCAAAACGACCCAAATAAGAAATTTACAAGTCATAGTCGTCTGTTTGATGGTTTATTATTGGGATTTATGATAAAAGGATCCATGAAATCGCAAATCCATTTTCTTGAATATGAAATAAACGCAGGTGATATTGCTGTTTTACAACCGCAATTGATGATCGAAACAAAGTCATTGAGTGAACATGCAGAAATAATAACAATTGGTCTTTCATTAGATTTTATTACAGAATTTCCCATTCTACGTGAGTTTGTCATGAATGATCAAATTAGATGGGAACCAATTGTAAGGCTTCAGCCCGACGAAATAAAGCTTCAACATGATTTACTCACACTTATACAAAATTTCTATCATAAGAAAGCGAGTCCAAATAAGACACAAATGCTACGGCATCTTGTTCTAGTTTTAATAAGTATGATTTCTGAAATATATTCTAATTTACCTCATAGCAAAAGCGTAGTAAAGAGCCGCAAACATGAGATCATAGATGATTTTTATCTCCTTATTGCTAAGTATGCTAACCAGCATAGAAGCGTTGCATTTTATGCTGAAAAACTTCATTTAACACCGCAGTATCTTTCCAGTTTTCTAAAACAGAAAACTGGAAATCTGCCTTACAATGGATTGATCATCTCACCATTCTACATGCTAAAACATTACTAAAATCCTCTAGTCTATCCATTAAAGAAATAAGCAATGAACTTCATTTCGAAGAAACAAGTGTTTTTTGCAGATATTTTAAAAGAGCAGTTGGAATATCGCCTAAAACTTACAGAAATGAATAATTAATGATAGTTGTTTTTTAACCGTTATTGATGGTTAAATAAGATCAACTTTCAGATTGTATGTAAATACCATTAAATTGTCAATACCTTCCTTTTGTCTCTTTTTACTTTTACTGCATGAGAAAAACAGATAAAAAAGCGGCCATAGGATTTATATTTATCACATTGTTGATTGATATTACAGGTTGGGGAATTATACTTCCAGTAGTTCCAAAACTCATCGGAGAATTTATTCATAGTGACCTTAGTGAAGCCGCCAAATATGGTGGATGGCTCGGATTTGCGTATGCTATCACCCAATTTATATTTGCGCCTATAGTGGGAAATCTTAGTGATCAATATGGAAGGCGCCCAATCCTTTTAATTTCTCTTTTTGGATTTGCAGTTGACTATATGCTGTTAGCATTTGCACCATCCATGGGTTGGTTATTTTTTGGAAGAATCATTGCTGGGCTTACAGGGGCAAGTATTTCCACAGCAAGTGCGTACATTGCAGATATATCCACCGATGAAGATAGAACGAAAAATTTCGGCCTAATCGGAGCTGCTTTTGGATTAGGATTTATTATAGGCCCGGTAACTGGCGGTTTACTTGGTATTATGGAACTCGAGTTCCCTTTTATGCAGCAGCTTTGCTATGTATGGTGAATTTTCTTTATGGGTTATTTGTACTACCAGAAAGTTTAGATAAAGATAAACGTCGTTCATTTGACTGGAAACGAGCAAATCCCATCGGTACATTTAATTTTTTGAGAAAACAGTCAAAAATATCAAATCTTATTTTTGCTTTAATTCTGGTCTACATCGCTCTTCATGCAGTACAGAGTAACTGGCATTTTTTTACCATGTATAAATTTAATTGGACAGAGCGAGTTGTAGGTCTATCACTAGGTTTACTGGGTTTATTGACCGGATTAGTACAAGGACTCTTAATAAGATGGACCACTCCCAAATTAGGAGAACAGAAAAGTATCTATTTTGGGTTATTATTATATGCATTGGGTTTAATGTTATTTGCATTTACTAATGAAGGATGGATGCTGTTTATTTTCCTCGTACCCTATTCTTTAGGAGGAATATGCGGACCGGCACTACAATCAATAATAAGTAAAAATGTTCCTTCAAATCAACAAGGTGAGCTTCAAGGGGCATTATCCAGTCTAGTGAGTGCGACTTCAATAGTAGGTCCTCCGATTATGACAAACCTATTCTATTATTTTACACATGATAAAGCACCGTTTAAGTTTTCTGGAGCACCATTTTTTTAGCTTCCGTATTAATGTCAGTTAGTGCAATTATTATTTATTTTGCTTTTCGACGAAAAAACAAACAGTAAGCTAGGGTTAGAAAAATAAAATAATTTCATCGATCCATTTCCCTCATTCACCGAGTTTTTTATTGTGTTAGTATAATGGTCATAGAGTAGGGATGAATTACACCCTACTTTTGAATCAACAATTGCTTAAGCAAAGCATCAAGGTTTGAGTTGGGGGATGTGGGGCTGATGCAATTAGAAACAAAAACTAACATTGTTAATATGTTTGAAATAACATTATAAACGATCTTCAATGAAGAAAAATCATGTTAAAAATAAATTTCATTATGAATCTACTATTAAAATACGATAGGTATATCACTGCAATAGCAAATAAAGTCCCCAGTATGTAGCTGAGCATTTTTTTTTATGATTTTATTTGCAGTTCAAAAATATGAAAAAAGGAAAAATGAAATTATTTTATCAATAAAAACAATGATGGTAAATCTAAATTCCGTTCATTTGCTAATAAAAGTTTATACTTGATATCATTTATCCTATAGTTTTGTGCTGTGTCTAAAATAAAGAGAATAACTCCAACAGATTTCAGGGGGCAGTTTATGTCAGAGATGTCAACTGACTTTGCAATTTTAAGAACCCCTGTTCAGATACATGATATTGGAAAAACATCTGGTTTCATTAAAGTCCCCACGCCATTACATAGACCCGAATTCAATTTTATTGTTCATATTACAAGAGGAAGTGCAAAACAACAGGTCGATGCTAATTTGGTGTCAATAAAACAAGATGAAATCTTATTTGTCAAACAAGGGAACGTAACTTCATTGAAGGAAGTAAGCCCAGATGCCGCGGGACACATGATCTTATTTGAAGACCAGACACTCAATCAATTGCTGTCAAAGCAGGAACTCATTAAAATCTTTTCTGCTAATACAGTTATTCATTTACCAGAGGAGAGTAGCGCATGGTTAACATCTCTGTTTGAACTATTGAATATTGAGATATATTATCCCAATCCGAATCTTGGCATTTGTTATTCTCTATTACAGGCAGGACTTCAGAAGATTTTTACTTCCAGTAAAGAACTGAATAAAAGTATCAACCGGAGTGCAGAAATTACTTTTAACTTTAAGGAGTTGGTTTACAAACATTATCTGCAACATAAGTCGATCTTATTTTATGCCGGTGAACTGTCTGTTTCTGAAAATTATCTCCACAGATGTGTCAAGGAAACCATTGGTGAAAGTCCAAAGGAATGGATCAATAAAGTCAGTATCTTGCAGAGCCAGCTCCTTTTACAGGACCTGACCAAGAGTATTTCTGAAATTGCTTTTGAGCTTAATTATGGCGATCCTAGCTACTTTGGACGCTTATTTAAAAAAATAACTGGAGTAACCCCCTCGGAATATAGAATTACCTTTATGCAGGATTTGTCCGAGTAAAGAGTGGTTTAGTTTTAAAGCAATTCTTGTTTTCAGTCCACCTTTGTATTATTAAATCCAAAGAAAATGAAAACATTAATTTCTATTAGAAACTTCGGTATCAGGACTGGCCTCCAAATTACCTTTTATTGTAAATACAAAGTCATAACCAAATGGCCATATTTTTGTATTCTTATCTTAGCGCTCCTCTTTTCAAATAAAAGCTATAGTCAGATTATTCAAGATGTTGGAGGGATTGCCACCACTGTTCATAGTAAAGCTAACTTCAAAGATTTGCCACAAGAAAGTTCCCTTTCAGGAAATAAATTTCAACTGAATACCTATGATGTATGGCTGCCAATTCCCCCTGTAAAAATAGGCAAAACAAGCATTTTTAGTAATTTGAATTATCGTTTAATGGATTTCAATTATGACAACGAAACGATTGATGATCCCAACCGGATTGAAAGAATTCATGAGATAAAATCGGTAATTATTATCCGGCACCCGATTTCGAGTAAATGGTCTATTTTGGGAATCGCAATGCCAACCCTAGCTACGGATTTTAAAAAATCTCTTTCCTTTGATGATCTGATTCTGGACGGAATACTTGGTGTATCGAAAAAATTTGGAACTGCATCGAATCTCGAAATAGGATTAGGTGTTCATGCCTTACATTCTTTCGGAGAGACTTTAATTACTCCAGGAATATCAATTGATTATCGAAGCAACGACAACAAATGGTTAGCCCAGTTTTATTGGCCTAGATTAAACGTACTTTATAATGTGAGTCCAAACACACAGGTAGGTTTGGCGGGTTCAATAGACTGGACTCGATTTAACTTAAAAAATTATCACGGTTATAGTGGTAAGGAAGTCGATTATGCGCAGTTCTCCACTATACATGGCGGTCTACAGGTACATCAACACTTGATAGGAGGGGTCTGGCTTCAGGTACAAGGTGGAATGGGACTGTTGAATCGTTATGAGCTATTCGACAGCACACAAAAGACAGTGAATGATTTCGCTATTTCTAACATGGCTTATGGAAAAGCTGCACTGAGCTATCGTATTGATAGGAGATAAATAATTATCCATTAAATACACAGATGAAAATAACTATTCTTACTATCATATGAAAAATAGAGATTGTCCCCCTTCAGATTTCAGCCTGCGCTTACTGATGGTTGCAGCTATTCCCGCTTATGTATTTCCTGCCTTAATGTCTTTTATATCAGCTTTTTTCTTCAAAACTGATCTTATGATGGCAAGCTACACGACTATAGGATTATCCTCGCTGCTGTCAACGATACTTAGCTTTATTATACTTTGGCAATTCGAGCTGAGACAGCTATTCGTGCGAAAAAAGTGGGTAGGATCCCTTTTGATTATTCTGTTAATGATTGGTCTGGGGATGTTGTGCACATCGTTATTTAAACTTCAATCAGAACGCTTTAATATAATAACCTCAGCATTTCTAGGTGCAACAATATTAACAATCCGTCAACATATAAAAAATTATAAAAATGAAAAAAATTAAGCCGACCATAGTTGTTTTTGGATGTACAGGTACAGTTGGAAGAGAAGTAATGCGTCAACTAAAAGATTCTGATTGTATAGCAAGAGGGGTTCTCAGAAGTCCTGAACGACCTTATCCTGTACTGATAGGTACCCAACCTTCGAATATAACCTATGTTAGTGCCGACTTAAATTCAAGGGGCCAACTTAAAGAAGCTTGTATTGGGGCAGATGCATTGTTTCTTTTAACTGCAACATCTCCAGATCAGGTTGAACAGGAAATTAATATAATTGATGCTGCCAAACAAAGTGGTATAAAACGAATCGTTAAATTGTCTGCACCTGTAGTTCAGTCTCCTGCCAAAGTGAAGGTAAGCCAATGGCATAGTAAGTAGAGGACTATCTTTCACAAAATATGGATGATTTCTGTTGCTTAAGACCGCATTCATTTATGCAAAATTGGGAGCGAAATGCACTAACAATTCAATATTTTGGTAAAATTTACGGAGCTTTAGGTCATGCTAAGCGAAATTACGTTGATAGCCGTGATGTAGCAACGATCGCAGTAAATTATTTATTGGCAACGGATGAATTAAAGCAACGGTCAATTGTTCTTGCAGGGCCTCAAGCTATTACGAACCTAGAAATGGCCGCAAAATTATCGCACATAACATGTCGTAAAATCGAATATGAGGATATTACGCCTGACGAATTATTTAGTCGATTAACTAAAAAATCAAAATTACCTAGATGGCTGGCGACTCATATTGTTGAACTTGATGATCTGGCAATTAAGGTTCCGGAGCCGGAGAGCGATAATATTACTGCCTTAATTCTCAGAAAGCCACGTATTATGGATGAATACCTGCAAGAATATCGGCATCTTTTTAAAAGAAAGCCTCTTTGGAAGCTATTGTTTTAGAGCGTATACTCCATTATGTATTTGGCTAACAGTATATTTGAGATTCCGTTAATATTTATTTGAAAAAGCAAAAAGGAGAGCAGCTCAACTGTAAAACCAGTACCACCATCTTACAGGAGTCAGTTGACTATATGATTGCTAAAGTAACCATGGAGTTTGAAAACTTTACCAAAACCGATCTCGTGACATTAGTCAATGAAGGCGGTAACTGGAAAGTATCACAATCGATCAACTCGTACAAGTAATTTACTGTTTAATGATATGTTTAGTTAAAGCCATGTCTTGAGATGTGGCTTTTGTTTTCATTTTGCATAGCAAGACCACGTTCACAAAGTATTGAATATCTTTTATTGCTTCCCGATAATAAACAATGTTAAGTGACTTTGATACAAAGAAATCTATAGCTGGAATAACTCGCAATAATGTCGACATCATAATTTATTTTAATTCGTTGCTTTATGTCAATTCTACAGTAGAATGAAGTTACATCGGCTTAATTTGTCATTTCTAAAGCTGTTGCATAGCGTAAAACTTAACCGTGAGCAAGCATTTATATTACTTCTTTCAGAACTTGTTAAATGAGAAAAAGATTGTAGTTTTGACTTGGTTAGATTTGATAATATCTTTCAACTAGGATAGGGAAAATTAAGGTTAATGCTATTTAAAGCTACACACAACTGTAGGAAGTTTTAGGTTAAATAACCATATTTTAAAATGATTATTAGTTTAAGCTCTGCAAGCATAAATTTCAAAATAGAACGATAGTTAACGAAATGATTAGAAAAGCAATTCAAAGCGATATTATTCAAGCGTCAAAGGTGCTGGAGGAGGTAAAGATGGATATGTTGCGTGAAGGTGTTGATCAGTGGGATCAAGAATATCCTAATGAGGTGGTACTTACACAGGATATTGATAAGGAGCAGGCATTCATTTTTGAAGAGCAGGGCGAGCTAGTCGCGTATATGGCTCTAAATGAAAAATGTGATGAAGAATATAATGACTTAAATTGGAATACCAGCATTCCCTTTCTAGTGATTCATCGTCTATATGTAAAACCAGCTGCTCAAGGAAAAGGAATTTCTAGTAAAATGATCAGATATGCAGAACAATATGCTGTTGAACACAAATACCAATCCATTCGTTTTGATGCTTTTTCATTAAATGAAACGGCCAATACCGTTTATTTAAAAAAAGGATATGATCTGGTGGGCACTGTTAATTTTCGAAAAGGAGTTTTCAATTGTTATGAAAAGGCGATTTAGCTCTTAATAATTTAGGATTAAAATAACTTATGAAAAATATTTTTGTAATAAATGGTAGTGCGAGTAGCTATTCCTCAAATCAAAAACTTATAAAATTAATTGTTGACTTTACACAGGATACTCTAAATATCAAAGTTTT
>NZ_ASZT02000167.1:0-10124 GCF_001006065.1 Sphingobacterium sp. IITKGP-BTPF85 | reverse complement strand
CATAAGGTAATCATCATGATAGCACCCGCGATAAATAATATCCAAGCTGGGGCAACAATATCCGCAGAAGCTAATTCTGACATCATATAGGTGTCCGGATTGCCACCAGATGCCTGAAAGAAACCGATGGCCTGAATGGCTGCTACGGGTACTCCGATAAAGTTAACCAGATCGTTTCCTGCAAAGGATAAAGCTAAAGCGAATGTACCAACACCGATAATGACCTTAAGGATGTTCACTTTTAACCTGATAAGTATAAAACTAAAGACCGTAAACAGCACAAAGCTTCCCAATATCAAATGCAGCTCGTGCGTGTTAATCCACTCCTTCGTTGCTTTATCGATGAAAGAAACGGTCTTCATCCCTTTAATCAGGATAAAATAACTAATGGAGGCTAAGGCGATACCACCAAATATAACTCCGAAGGATTTGATCTTACGTTCGTACTGAAAGGTGAATATGAGTCGAGAAAGGTATTGTACCGCCATACCTACAGTGAAGGACAGGACCACGGATAAGAGGATGCTGATGACAATCTCGGAGGCCTTCTCTGTATTAATATACTGTGAAAGCGTTGACCAATCGCCTGAGGTACTTACTATTTTATAGAGTCCTAGACAGACCGCAGCCCCTAGTAGCTCAAAGACGATGGATACTGTTGTAGAGGTCGGTAGTCCGAAATAGTTAAATACATCAAGGAGTATGATGTCTGTAATCATGACGGCGAGGAAGATAACTATAACATCATTAAAACTGAACATACCAGGAACGTAAATTCCACTTCTTGCAATCTCCATCATTCCACTTGAGAAAACCGCCCCAGACAAAATACCCGCACTAGCGAGAATCATAATCAGGCGGAAAGAAATAGCTTTGGAGCCAATAGCCGAATTTAAGAAATTGACAGCATCATTGGTTACGCCGACCATGAGGTCGATAATCCCTAAAGTGATCAGCGTAATAATTACGAGATATAAATAATTGTCCATAGTTATTATTTTCGCAAAGGTATGAACAAAAGGTGAGCCATATATTAAGTTAATGTTAAGTGTCTTTTTTATTAAGAACTATTACCTTTTTCAAGTAAAAGAATAATATTAGATAATATTGTTTTGATGCAATGAAGTATATTGTCAAAAAAATAACTGTTATATAGAAGTTCCTATTTTATATTTCTACCTTTAGTTCTTTTTGAGATTTAGAATACCACACTTAAAATAGATTTATGACTTTTGGATTGTTTGAAACATTAGCGTGCGCATGCTTAGTATTGCTTTTAGGATTTTTTATTGTTAAGAAAGTGAGTTTTTTCAGAAACTACAATATTCCTGAACCAGTTGTTGGAGGATTTTTTATTGCCATTATACTCTACATCCTGCATGTAACTATGGATCTTAGCTTTTCATTTGAATCTTCACTTCAGACAACCATGATGCTATTTTTCTTCACATCAATTGGATTAAGTGCAGAATTTGAAAAGCTTAAGAAAGGCGGAAAACCCTTATTCATATTTGTCGTTCTGACGGGAGCATTTATAATAGTTCAAAATATATTTGGTATATCTATAGCTTCAATGCTTGGCATAAACCCCAGCTATGGATTGATCGCGGGTTCCATAACGCTGACTGGAGGCCATGGAACAGGAGCTGCATGGGCACAAAATCTGACAGATACTTTCCAGATAAATGGAGCAATGGAGCTTGCGATGGCTTGTGCCACCTATGGATTGGTTATGGGAGGATTAATAGGTGGGCCTGTTGCAAAAGTCTTATTAAAGAAAAAAAATATAAAACCTACACATGAAATTCAAGAAAAAGAACTTCCAGTGGAAATGTTCGAAAGTCCCGCTTCAAAAAGAAGAATCAATGTTCGCAATATGATTGAAACATTAACCATGTTTGCTATTTGCTTGACATTAGGCCAAATACTATATGAATACGGAAAAGGCTCATGGATTGAACTTCCAAATTTTGTATGGTGCTTGTTCGTTGGCGTAATCATTCGTAATACCATTAATAGAACATCAAAATATGTCGTCAATGATCATGCTGTGGATGTGCTAGGAAATACAGGATTATACCTTTTTTTGACCATCGCACTCATGTCTCTACAATTATGGCAATTGCAGGGCTTAGCCTCTCAAGTACTGATCATCTTAGTATTACAAACTGTTTTACTGGTCTTTTTTGCGATGTTTATTACTTTTAAAGTTATGGGAAGTGATTATGATGCTATTGTATTAAGTGCTGGACACTGCGGATTTGGCTTAGGAGCAACCCCAACAGCTGTAGCGAATATGCAATCAATAACGGATAAATACGGCCCATCACACAAAGCGTTTTTAATCGTTCCTATGGTTGGCGCTTTCTTTGTCGATATCTTGAATAATTTGTTTATAAAACTATTTGTAAGTTATATATCATAGCGTAGTGTATATAGTTGCTTCTACACGCAATACATCAAGTCAATAATTGGGCGTTAACGTCCAATTATTGACTTAAGTAGCTAAATATTAAGAATAAAAATACGCATAGGTTATGACTGTAATTCCTACTGTAAAGCAATAAATAGCAAAATAGGTTAATTTAGCTTTTTTCACAATATTAATCATCCACGTACACGCGAACAAACCAGAAACAAATGCCGCTATAAACCCTAATAACAAGGAAGATGGTTTAATCGTTAAAGATGCTAAGGATTGATATTCAACATTTAAATCTAATACCATCTTGGCTGAAGCTCCAAGTATCAAAGGCAAAACCATAAGAAATGAAAAACGTGCAGCTGCAGACTTATCAACCCCCAATAATATAGATGTTGAAATAGTAGAGCCAGATCTGGATAAACCAGGAAGTAGTGCAGCGAACGATTGAGCAAGTCCTATAAGGATGGCCTCTTTAGTACCTATCGACCTAGTTGTATTTTTAGCTCTATTTGCAAAAAATAGAAGACAACTTGTAATTAAAAGCATCATTCCCACAATTAATAAATTGGAAAACAACTCTTCTAACATATCTTTTAGAAAAACTCCCACCAATGCCGCGGGAATCATTGAAAGTACGATGTACCAAGAATATTTTGTTTCCTCATTCCATTTAAATTGAAATATCCCTTTTATTATTTTCAAAATGTCCTTCCTAAAGATTACAATAGTACTCAAAGCTGTAGCTAAATGTAATACAATAGCGAACAATAAATTCTCCTCAGGATCAAATTGTAAACCTAGTAACTGTTGGGCAATAACAATATGCCCGGAAGATGAAACGGGTAAAAATTCTGTTAATCCTTGTACAATGCCAACAATGATAGATTTGATCGATTCACTCATCATGCCTTTTGTTTAATTAAGGTTCCAATTTAACCATATTTTTTTCAAGTATCGTAAATTATGACTTATAGAAGCATGTGTGGTCTAAATTTAATAAACATGTTAAGCATTAATATACTGAATTACAGACTATATTAAGGACACAAAAATTACTTTGTAATACTCTTATTACTTACAACTGTAGTATAATAAACCTTGTTAAAATATAAGTTGGATACTCATTTATAGGTATGATTATTGCTATAAATAAGCAGTAAATATCGAACCTACCAAAGTAAGCGAGCAATTGATAAAACGTATATATATGCCAATAAAATTATTAAATCGAATCAAAAAAATGAGCTAAGTCAACGACATTCTTTAAATGACAGCTTACTTTCTAAAAATTGCTCTAATAAACATATATTAGGAATATATGTATTTGCATGCGAAGATCTAGAAAAAAACCAGCCCTTATTCAATGATGGTATTCCTTCGCTTATTTTTATGCCTAGCTTATCGAGTGAAACTATACTAAGAAAAAATGGTAACCTCATTAAATTAAAATCCGTTTGGTTATGTTGTGGAATAATTAAAGATATGCAGTGGGAAATACCAGATGGTTTAGCATATATTACTGTTATTCGTTTTGATCCGGCATCATTTTATTCCATCTTTAATATCGATAGCACCGCGCTAATTAATAATACTGTTTGCAGTTTTGAAGATGTCGCCGATACGAAATGGTCTTCTGTGATTACAGAGATGTATACCAAGAATAAAGTAGAAGATAAACTTCAAGTCTGGAATAGCGCCCTTGAACAAGTAAAAATAGATGATTTTTTACCGCCTATTCTGAAATCTGCAATAGGCTTTATAGACACATATAAGGGCAATGTAACTGTTTCTCAACTGCTAAGTTATTAGGTGAAAATGTAAATAAAAAATGGTTACAAAGAAATTTTCTGAGATATTTTGGAATTACACCAAAGAAATACATCTCACTTCAACGCTTCATATACACCTATGAAAGGTATGAAAAAGAAATGCCTACTCCATTAAATATTGTACCTTTTGAGGGAGGATATTATGATTACAATCATTTTTTTAAGGATTTCAAACAATATTTAGGTGTTTCTCCTAAGCATTATTCTTGGAACTAATTAAGCAAATTAAGAAACGATATGGTTGTATTTATGTCTCTTTTTTACTAGTTATAGGTTCCATTGATTTGTATTTTTGTACTGAACTTTTACAATTGAAATTATGGAAAAAGGAATTAATCTAAACGTTTTTAAAGATTTTTTCAAATCTAGTAATGCTGGCGGAATACTATTATTTATTTGTGTCATTATTTCATTAATCATTGCAAACACATCACTTGGATCATCTCTTCAGGCTCTTTTAGATTGGGAACTGGGATATGAATCAACTGCCATCCATTTGAAATATAGCGTGCTCCTTTGGATTAATGATGGTTTAATGGCGATCTTCTTCTTACTGGTAGGCTTAGAAATTAAAAGAGAGATTGTTGAAGGCGAATTGTCCTCTCCTAAAAAGGCTTCATTACCAATCCTCTGCGCGATAGGTGGAGCAGTTATTCCAGCTCTGATTTATTTAAGTATAAATGCAGGAACAGACACTGTTTCGGGTTGGGGCATTCCGATGGCTACAGATATCGCATTTGCTTTAGCTGTTATAACGCTTCTTGGAAACAGGATACCAGCAAGCTTAAAAATATTCTTGGCAGCTCTTGCAATTGTAGACGATTTGATCGCAATTTTAGTAATTGCGTTATTTTACTCCTCTGGCATTGAAATAACTTATCTGATATATGCAGGAATTGGTCTTGCTATTCTAGTTATCATGAATAGATTAAATATCTTAAATCCTTACTTATACCTAATACCAGGTATATTTATTTGGTATTTCATACACCATTCTGGTATTCACGCTACTGTTGCCGGAGTATTGGTTGCTATGACGATACCGACCAACGATACGGCAATCGAATCGCCTTTAGAGCGATTAGAGCATGCTCTGGTAAAACCTGTCAATTTTTTAATTATTCCCATTTTTGCTTTTGCAAATACCAATATTACTATTGAAAGTGAAATGATTCATGGCTTAATAGCTCCTTTGGGTCTCGGTATCAGCCTTGGACTTTTATTAGGGAAACCTTTAGGGATATTTCTAATGGCTTTCATCTGCTCTAAATTAAAAATTAGCAGTCTACCCGAAGGTAGTAATTTTAAACACATAATAGGAATTGGATTATTAGCGGGTATTGGTTTTACAATGTCTATCTTTATTTCCATACTATCTTTTGATAACCCTTTATATGTTAATGAAGCAAAATTATCTATACTGATCTCTTCAATTTTAGCTGGATTACTTGGATATTTTTTATTAAAAAGCTTAAGCAATAAAAGAGCCGCTTAACAGCTTTAATACATGATTTGACTGAGACGATATTTATAAAAAAATCACACTACTTAATTTTGAAACATACGCTACGCAAAATAAAGAACTACTGGCTTTCTGATGCTAGTTTTGTCACCTTGCTGGTGATGTTGATGTTTATGGTATTTGTAATGCCTGTTCTCTTGGAGCAAGGTTTTGCAAATATCATCATCTTAAATGTTTTATTTTTGGTATTGTATTTTATTGGAATTTTTTCCAGTAAAGAAAAGTGGAGTATTTACCTATCATCACTCTTGTTTTGTGCTCATTTAATCCTACAGTTGATCAGATTTGACGATACACCAAAGGAATACTACCTGATCGAACGACTGGCAGGGCTTATCAATATGAGTCAATTTATACTCATTAATATCAGGTTACTTTTCAGAGACAGTAATACCAATAAGTACCGCATTATTGGTGCTATAAATGTGTATTTATTATTTGCTTTGATGGGAGCTTTTACTTTTGAAATTTTAAACATACAGACTGGAAAATCTATTACAGGAAATGTGCTGTTAGTAAATAATGACATGGACTATTCTGTGTATATTTACTACAGTTTAGTTTCCCTTACCACTGTAGGATATGGCGATATCTATCCAGATGGAATGTCGGCCCGAATGCTATCAGTTATGTTATCTGTTATTGGGATATTATACCCTGCAGTGGTGATAGCGAGATTAGTCTCTAATAATAGTAAATCAAATATAATAAACACTAAAGAATAGACTAATACACGTAGCCAAACCTCCAGTAGGTAATGCGACCTCTATGGAAACAACATCAATATTGGTACTCTGGTGTGAACAGCTAACTTTTAGAAGCACTTTACGAAATAAAGTGGCTAAAAAGCCTAATTTTCGAGGTGCTGTAACTAAGAGGTCTATATGATGATCTTCTACATAGGTGTTAATCTTTTCAACTATATCCTCTCCCTCCAGATAGGAATAAGTCGGCTCAAGACTGTCTAAACTTGAATGTAAAAATGACTGCTCTTCTATAAGTTGAGCGGCAGAATGCTGACCTTGGATACTAACATTGACTACATGCCATTCTAAACTAAGGAGTTCTTGCATCTGAAATATCATTTTTACAGGTAGCCTTTCATGCAAATGTGATAAATCTACAGCTAAAAGTACTTTTTTATAAAGATGTGCCAGATTCATTTCTGGAACTAGTAACAGATTAAAGGCATGCGATTCGATAAGATCAACGGTTGTTGATCCTACACTATTTTTCCCGCCATCGTCACTTCCTCTCAAACCAACAATGATAAGGTCTATTTTCTCATTTTCAGAAATTCGCAGAACACCATCCATAACGGTCAATAAGTCGTAATGTGCACTTATCGCTGTCATCGGAGATACTGTCGAAAGTTCTTGTTTCAGAAGGCGCAATTTTCCTTTCACATCGTCTATTTCCATTTCATCAATTACCGGAGGAGGAAGCATGAAGTCTCCGGTATTATAAAATTTGCTATTAAAATAGGCCAAAGAATGATAAATGATCACATTTTTAATTTTTGTCCGTTTTGCGATGGTAAGTAGCTGATCAAATGCGTGACGTGCAGCAACAGAAAAGTCGGTTAAAAATATAATTGTTTCCATGTTATTAAATTATACAATCGGTTTATCAAAAATGTAATCTTATTTTTAAAACAATATCAGGATAACATTGTTTTAATTTTGACAGTGAAACGTTACATTATTCTCATAAAAAATTCAGTACTTAAATTTAATTTGAATCTATACTTTTTCAATTATTCTATTGTATATTTTTGATTTAATCATAGATGAATGTTGACAAATTAATAATAGTAAGCTCAGAATTAGAAATGGATAATGGTAAAGATATAAAAAGACTCTCCCGACTAACGGCGATCCTGACCCAATTGCAAACCAAACGTCTTATTACAGCTTCTGAATTAGCCGAAAAATTCCTAGTAACAAAAAGGACGATATATAGGGATATAAAAGCTTTAGAAATGGCTGGTGTACCTATTCTGGTTGAGGAGGGAAAAGGTTATTCTTTAATGGATGGCTATCGGGTTTCACCTATAATGTTTACTGAAAGTGAAGCCAATGCTTTGATTACGGCAGAACAGCTGATCCTAAAAAATAAAGAAGTTCCTTCGTTAAGGAGTATTCGGAAGCAATAAATAAAATTAAATCTGTACTTAGAAATAATACGAAAGATAAAGCAAACTTACTTTCCGATCGCGTGGTATTCAGAATAAATTCCGACAATGACAGTACCAGTAATTATCTGTCAACAATACAGCTGGCTATGACGAATTTTAAACTTATAAAAATCAAATACCGGTCTTCTTCAGAAAACAAACAATTTACTGAAAGAACTATTGAACCTTTTGCAATCTACAGCACACAGGAAAACTGGTTACTTATTGCTTACTGCCGTTTAAGAAAAGATTTTAGAGCATTCCGTCTTGATAGAATTTTAGATCTGTTAACGCTAAACGAACAGTTTGAGCCACATGACATAACTCTGCAACAATATTTTGAAAGCTGCAAAAAGAAATCTTATTCATAGCCCTTGACATAAGGCTGTCACAGGACCATAGTAGTTTTGTAACGTACCAAATAATTAATACATGAAAAAAATTACTACCGAGCCCTTTAAATTAATTGGCATTTCTATCAGAACAACAAACGAAAACAATCTGGCCGCTACAGATATTACCGATTTATGGAATAGATTTATCAAGGAGAATGTGTTGGAGGCAATTCCAAATAAGATTGACGACACGATATATTCTGTATACACAAATTATGTAAGTGACCATACTGAACCATATACAGCAGTACTGGGATGTAAAGTGAAAAATTTATCGACAATTCCGGAAGGAATGATAGGAAAATCAATTGAAGGCGGAAAGTATCTGAAATTAACTGCCAAAGGAAATTTAATGAAGGGTTTGATTGTCAACAAATGGCAGGAAATCTGGAATTTAGATTTAGATCGAGCATTTACAACAGATTTTGAAATCTTTGGAGAAAAGGCACTAGATCCAACTGATGCAGAAATTGACTTTTTTATTGCAGTAAAATAGGGCGTATGATCGAGCATGTTTATAACTACTATCTGACCAAAGCAGAACCAATAAGGGGCTGTTTACTTCACTAAGGCATATTATACTTAATCACCATAAAAATATAACTGAAACACAGAAGTGGGGAATGCCCTGCTTCTGTTTTAAACAAAAAATAGTCTGCTTTTTATGGGCAGATAAGAAAACAGACGAACAAATTAGAACTCTTTAGAAGAGGTCAAAAACCCATCTATTTATTTTTTTGTAGATTTGTTTGTTAATATGCAGAAATCAAATAGTATTAACATTACCGGACAAACAACAAGTTCAATCTACCAGTGGACATTTAACCTTGCAGAAACAATAGGAGTACACGATAAAACAGCACATATTCTAAGTGCCACTTTTCTCATTATTGTAGCTTTTATCTTCTTGCTGTTCTTAGGTTATTTTTTTCGTTTCTTTTTCAATTCAATCGTTACCAGGTTTATTAAAAAAAGTAAAACTAATTGGGATGATAAATTACTTCAAAATAAGGTACAGATTCATTTAAGCCGTTTTATATTGATAGCAATTGCACAGCAGTTTCTACCCAATATATTTATCGGCTTCCCATCTTTTATAGACATACTAACAAAACTACTTGGTATTTTGATGATCTTCGCTATTTATGGTGTGGCTAATGCACTGTTAAAGACTGCAAGAGATATACTTCGTTCATCTAAAGGTTTTGTGGATAAACCTGTTGACAGTTATATTCAGGTGTTACAGATATTTTTGATATTTGTTGTTGGAACTCTTATTGTTTCTGTACTTACAGGAAATTCTCCTTGGTCATTTCTTGTTTCACTAGGAGCTGCCTCTGCTATTTTGATGCTGGTATTTAAAGATACCATTCTTGGTTTTGTAGCAAGTATACAGGTCTCTGCTAATGATTCTGTACGTGTTGGAGATTGGATAGAAATGCCTAAATATGGTGTTGATGGCGATATACTCCAAATAAATCTAAATAATGTACGCGTGCAGAACTGGGACAAGACAATTGTTACCATACCGACATATACCTTGCTGAGCGATTCCTTCAAAAATTATAGAGGTATGCAGGAAAGCGGAGGAAGAAGAATTAAAAGATCCATTTATATCAAAATATCCACCATTAGGTATCTCAGCGATGAAGAAATTCAGGAACTTAAAAAGATTGCGCTTTTAACACCTTTTATTGAAAAAAGAGAAAGAGAAATAAAAGAATATAATACAAAAAACAAAATTGACCCCAAAGTACTTGTAAACGGGAGAAGAATG
>NZ_ASZT02000166.1:0-10340 GCF_001006065.1 Sphingobacterium sp. IITKGP-BTPF85 | reverse complement strand
AAGACTGTAATGAACTTAAAGTTTGGATACTCTAAAAAATAGCTTGATCGGATTAAGATAAAAGTAGAAAGGGCATTCAAAAATTAATTTGTAAGCCCTTTCTTAGTTTTATAAATAATATACAGAATATTATCTTTCGAACATCATTTCGACAAGTATATTCCAATTTGCTTTAGATACATCGTCCTTCGCGAGTTCACTCAACTTCCAAATACGGATATAATTGTATTTAACGACCTTATCCTTAATATTGACAGTTGCAGTACCGAATGAATATGCATATTCACCGCTATATGCTCTACCTACTTTTTCAGGAGTAGTTAGAATATTAATACGAGATTTCTTTAAATATGCTAATATTTCTTTTTTACCTTCTATTGGTTGTATCCAAGGAAAAAGAAATCTTGCATCTTCATTCAAAAACTCTTTATAACCCGCTTGATTATCAGCCTTAAGAACCGTTGACAAAAGCTTATCGGTTTCAAAAACAATCTCTTTACGTTGATCTAAACGTACCTGAGAACGGTGCTTCAAATACCAAGCTTCACTAGGTTCATAAAACTCCAGTTCAGAATTTTCCTTATTGCCAAAATTTTCAACTTCAGCACGAATATCCACCAGCCACTTACCTTTTTTATTTCTTTTCCAGACGGTTAAGTACTGCCCAAAACGTTTTCTCGCTCCTACTTTCTGAAATTCCATCGAACCAGTAGTAACCCCAAATTCTTGACTTTTTGAAACCATCGCTAGCGCTGGTTCCCAAGTTAGTACATCGGGTATATTCGGCCTATTATTAAGATAATCTAAAGCATTGACCTCGGAAGGAACAAAAAATTTAGACTCTTTATCGACAATCGACAGAAAAGCCTGATGCGGAGTAGTTGTCTTAGAAATCAACGCAGCCTCTTTGTCGGCATTGATTAAACTACCTACTTTATCGGGAACCTGTGCATACACTTGTGCTGAAAAGGCACTCATGAAAACTATTGCCGACATTTTATTCCATATATTCATGTAATGTCTTTATTTTAATTGGACACTAACTATCAAATCTTATTCCAAAGCGTTCCATCTTTGCTATCTTTTAATTGAATACCGATAGCATTAAGTTCCTCACGAATACGATCAGATGTAGCAAAATCTTTATTTTGCTTAGCTCCATCACGTAATTTGATCACAATAGCCATGATTTCATCCACATTATCAGTGCTCGATAATTGATCATCTTGCAAGCCTAGAATATCAAAAATAAAATGTTGTACAAATGCTCTTAACTCTTCTAGATCAGCAGCACTGATAGCTGCTTTTCCATCGTAAATAGAATTAATCGAACGAACGACTTCAAACAATTCTGCAATTAAGATAGGGCTATTGAAATCATCATCCATGGCAGCATAACATTTCGCACGTAAATCAGCTACATCAACAGCAGACTTACCTTTTGAAGGTTTCAGCTTATCCAATAGATTTACCGCTGTCATAAGACGCTTGAACCCTTTATCTGCAGCATCAAGTGCCTCATTTGAGAAATCCAATGTGCTTCTATAATGCGCTTGTAACATAAAGAAACGAACAGCCATAGGTGAATATCCACGTTCCAACAAAGGATGATCACCGGTAAACAACTGATGAGGTAAAAAGCCATTTCCTGAAGATTTAGACATACGTGCTCCATTTACCGTTAACATATTGGTATGCATCCAATATTTGGCAGGTGCAGTATGATTACATGCTTCAGACTGAGCTATTTCGTTTGTATGATGCGTTGCTGCCAGATCCATACCTCCACCATGAATATCAAACTGATCGCCTAAATATTTACGGCTCATCGCCGAACATTCAATATGCCAACCCGGAAATCCAACACTCCAAGGTGAAGGCCAGCGCATAATATGTTCTGGCTTAGCTTTGATCCATAATGCAAAATCCAGACGGCCATGTTTTTCATCTTGGCCACCAAGCTCACGTGTATTATTCAACATATCTTCCAGCTTACGATTAGTCAGAATAGTATAATCGTAATCTTTCACATATTTCTCTACATCAAAATATACAGTCCCATCTACTTCATAAGCATAGCCATTAGCAATGATCTTTTGGACCATTTCAATCTGCTCAGAAATATGTCCTGTAGCGGTCGGTTCTATACTTGGAGGTAAAGTATTAAAAAGACGAAGCACATCGTGGAAACCAAGAGTATATTTTTGAACAATCTCCATCGGTTCCAATTGCTCCAATTTGCCTTTTTAGCAAACTTATCATCACCTTCATCATTATCCCCTTCCAAATGGCCTGCATCGGTAATATTACGTACATAACGAACTTTAAATCCGAGATGTTTTAAATAACGAAATATCAAATCAAATGACACAAAAGTCCGACAATTTCCTAAGTGAACATCACTGTATACAGTAGGCCCACAAACATACATCCCTACTAAAGAGGGATGTAATGGTTGGAATTTTTCTTTCTTACGTGTTAACGTATTGTATAAATGAAGATTGTTTTCCATGTCTAGAAAATAGCTGTTTCTATTTTTGTCTAAAATATATTTGAATTGGAACACCTTCAAAATCGAAGTGCTCACGTAATTTATTTTCGATATAACGTTTGTACGGATCTTTTACATACTGTGGTAAGTTACAGAAGAATGCAAACATAGGTGTACGTCCTGGTAATTGCGTTACGTATTTTACCTTGATATATTTACCCTTTAAAGCTGGTGGAGGATAATTCTCAATCACCTGCAACATCACTTCGTTCAATTTTGAAGTAGGTATTTTTTTCGTTTTATTCTCATAAACTTTTGCTGCTACTTCTAGCGCTTTGAAAATACGTTGTTTTTCAGTGACCGAAGTAAAGACAATCGGTATATCTGTAAAAGGAGCGATTTTCTCTTTAATTCGAGCTTCAAACTCCTTCATCGTTTTATTGTCTTTTTCAATGGTATCCCATTTATTGACAATAATTACAATACCTTTTCTATTTTTTTCTGCCAAATGAAAAATATTGATATCCTGTGCTTCAATACCATCATTTGCATCTAACATTAAAAGGACAACATCAGAATCCTCTAATGCCTTGATTGTACGCATCACAGAGTAAAACTCAATATCTTCGTTTACCTTAGATTTACGTCTCAAACCTGCTGTATCAATCAATAAGAACTCATGTCCAAATTGCTTATAATGAATACGAATCGAATCGCGTGTCGTACCTGCAACAGGTGTTACAATATTACGATCAACACCTAATAAAGCATTTGTTAAAGAAGATTTACCTACGTTCGGACGACCTACGATTGTATATTTCGCTAATGTGGTATCATCTTCTTCTTCGTCTTCAAAAGTTGAAACTACAGCATCTAATAATTCCCCTGTCCCCGATCCTGTAGCGGAAGAAACATTATAAATTTCACCTAAACCAAAAGCATAAAACTCTGCAGAGTCATGGTGTAATTTAGCGTGGTCAACTTTATTTGCAGCAACATATACCGGTTTAGAACTTCTTCTCAAAAGATCTGCGATCTCATCATCTAAATCCGTAATACCTGTTGTTACATCAACCATAAAAATGATCGCTGATGCTTCTTCTATTGCGATATGAACCTGGTCACGAATTGCTTCTTCAAAAACATCATCCGATCCATGTACAAACCCACCAGTATCAATTACTGTAAACTTTTTCCCAATCCATTCTGCCGTTTCATAGTGACGGTCGCGCGTCACTCCACTAAAGTCATCAACAATAGCTTTTCTACTCTCCGTCAGACGATTAAAAAGCGTGGATTTCCCAACATTTGGACGACCTACAATTGCAACAATATTTGCCATATTTTTACTATATATTATTCTCGTTACCTCACGGCAACTTATTTAAATACAATTTAACTCAGTGGGCAAAGTTACATAATATACCTGGTATTTTTGAAAATCAATCTAATCTTATCGTAAACAATAAGATTTTTATTATCATATTTTACAACTGAGCTAAGACTATCAAACAAACTTGCTATCAGTCCGTAAGTATTCTTTTAATTGAAATTCAATTAAGAATATAAGCTTACCAAAAAGTATCCTAAAAGGGATTCAATAAAAAAAGTCCCAAATAGCTGGGGTGTTCTAAAACACTAAATTTCATTTATTCTAATTCATAAAATCGTTTTCGCGAATTCTAGCAATCATAATTATTAAACATAAAAAATGGCTTTGCAAAATTGCAAAGCCATTACTTTATTCATCAAAATCTAAACTTAAACTATTGAGTTGGATTTTGTGTTAATACACCAGGGTAAGAATTAATCGCAGACTGTGGTATAAAGTATACTACACGGAAATCCTTAGCCGCTATATCTTCAAATTGCTTATGTGGTCCAGGATAGTGACGTGTTAATGCCTCTCCGTTACGGAAAACATCATAACTACGTTCCGCCTGAAAAGCTAATTCCAATTCACGCTCTTTATCAATCAGCTTACTTGCATTTGAGGCATCCAAAGAAGCGTATGCACCATTAACAATTGAACGTGTTCTAATTGTATTTAAATCTGAAAGTGCTGCCCCATAGTTTCCTAACTTCGCTTGTGCTTCAGCACGATTCAAATAAACCTCACCCAACCTACTTATAACTGGGGAATGTAATTGTGATTCTTCACCTTCACGAGAACATTTTGTGATATAAAATTGCGGATAACCATTATTTAATGAAATAAAATAATCCAATAATCCTTCGTATGTTTTCCCATCACTATATTTGATGCTGTAAATACCTTGTACAGCATCTACTTCTTTCAATACATAAGAAATCTTTTGCTCTGGTTTTCCATCTTTTGCAGGTATAACCTCTGTAGCTATAATTGTATTTCCATTACGTGTAATAGTAAACTGCGAATAACTTAATGAGCTCTCCTTACCTCCTTTTACAAAACGGAAAACCTCGGTATATTTCCCTGAGTCTTTATCCTTTGCATAGGTAGGCTCGATAAATGCCGCACGGGCATCTACCATACGGAACTGATCCGAACGCCAATCGTTACGTCCAGTTTCATTCAACAGATTGATGTATTTTTCACTCGCGTACATCTCACCATAGCCAACACCATTAATATTAGAATACATACCTCCAATACCACCGAAATGATCATCGCCCGAAAACTCAGAAGCCACTCGTTTTATTGCAAAAATAGTTTCTCTATTCGCTTCAGGTTTATATGTATTATATTTCATAAACTCTTCTCTACCCAATAATGAGTAAGTTCCTGAATTGATCACTTTATCTGCATACTCCACTGACAATTTTGCATATTCCGCATTAGGTGCTGCATAAGTACCGCTCATGAACAAATACACACGAGAAAGCATTGCTTGCGCAGCGCCCTTAGATGCATAAACATTACCTTTATTTTTAGTCAATAAAGTCTCTGCCTTTTTTAAATCACTGATCGCTTGTTCATAAGTATCCTTTACCGTTGAACGGTCTGGCAATTGTAAATCAAAAATATCATCTGGAGTTCCATTTACAATAGGTACTCCAAGATTGGTTTCCGGACTTTGATAATACGGACGTCCAAACGCACGGGAAAGATAGAAATACATCATTCCGCGGATATAATAACATTCGCCCAATTGATTATCAATCGTCTCATCTTTTCCTTCCTCCAGCATTTTAATCACATTAGAAGATTGTGCTATTGCCTTGTAACCTGCATCCCAGAAACTGGTTAAGCGCCAATTGTTAGGGGTTCTGGAATATGAAAGAAATTCATAGAAAGCATCAGTTGAAGACCCTCTAATCATCATATTATCGCCTGCATACTCACCTAAGCGGTGCATCACATCTGACCATCCTTTTAGCTGTCCATAGCTACCCGTAATCATCGCATCTGGATTATTTCCAATAATATCTCCATCCATCGATCCTTTTGATAAGCGATCGATTTCACATGAACTAACAGTAGCTGCTGCTACTACCAATAGTAATAATAACTTTTTCATAAAAATCTTACCTGTTGTGATTAAAATGTAACATTAAGACCGAACATAAATTTTCGTGTAGCCGGATAAATTGAAGGTCCTGATGAACCTAATATTGCTCCGGTATCTTCATTGATCGATATTTCAGGATCTACGCCCGAGTAATTCGTAATGGTGAACAGATTCTCACCTGTAAAAAATACACGTATATTTTTAACTTTATACTGCTCCAGTTTGAAGTTATATCCTAATGTCAATGCACGTAATCTAAAAAAATCATTATCCTCTAAATAACGAGATGACGTTTTATTACTATTGCTCTTATTTCCATAAGAAGCAACAGGGTGGGTGGCAATATCACCTGGCTTTTCCCAACGGCTCCATCCATCTTGTAACATCATCTGATTTCTATCTGTGTATGCCCCATCAGAATCATATTCCTGACGTGCGTAATTATACGTTTTCCCGCCAATGGAATAACCAAACGAAGCACTTAAGTCAAACTTTTTATAATTAACACTTGTATTGATACCACCAAATAAATCTGGAGAAGCTTTTCCGGCCTCTTGGTAATTCGCCTCCGCATAATTTGACGTCTTGACCTGAGTAACATTTCCATTTGCATCAGTCACTTCTTTATACCATTCAGGTGCTCCGGTCTCTACATTAACTCCTGCCCAGATGGGCATATAATAGGTATCAACAGGAAGTCCTGGATATAAAACTCTTTCTGCACTACCAGAAAGACCTAAACCATCACCAATTGTAATCGGTTTAACAGAAAAAGTACCATCAGCATTTCTACTCTTAATCAATTCGGTCAATTTATTTTTATTGTGACCGATATTAAGGTCCAAACTCCAGGTCAAATCATTAGTACGAATGATATCACCACCCAATGTAAGTTCAATACCTCTATTCTGCATCTTTCCAACATTCTTCCAAAGGCTAGTGATACCTGTCACACCGCTAATGGGTACCTGGTACAAGATATTATCGGTATTCTTATCGTAATAATCTACACTTACACGAGCACGATTGTTGAACATGGAAGCATCCACACCAAAACCAGTCGTAAACGTACGCTCCCATGTTAAATCTGGATTACCGATCTGACTGATCAATGCCCCTGGGATTCCATTATAACTGGATCCTTGACTAATCGAGTACAAACTATATTGTGGATATAAAGCACTTGGACGATTTCCTACAGATCCATAAGATGCTCTTAATTTTAAATTATCAACCCAATCCGCATTGAACCAATTTTCACGATTGATATTCCAACCACCACTTAACGAGAAAAAGTTTCCATACTGGGCATTTGTACCAAAGTTAGATGCTCCATCACGACGGAAGGAAACCTGTCCTAAATATTTACCATCATAAGCATAATTCACATTAGACAACATAGATTGGACCGCCCATTCTGTAATTGCACCACGAGTACGTTCGGGTAAAGAAACAACATCCAAAACCTCAAAACCCGGAATAAATCCAGTACCATATACATCTAAAGTCTTGGACCAATAATCATTAAACTCATATGCTGCTAAAGCATTAACTGCATGTTTGCCCCAAGATTTATTAAACTTTAAAATTTGACTGGTATAACGGCGTGCGTATTCAGAACGATAATCAATTAAGCGCCCTTGTACACTTAAACCATCATTGGAGCGCGGATCAACATAACCAGCCCTAGAAAAACTATTATAACGGTAATTATTTACCGATGAAAACGTCAACCAGTTGTTAAATTTGATATCAAAATCCATATTACCATTAAATTCATAATTGGTATTGGACTCTTTGTTCCATTGCAGATCGTATAGGTAATTGGTTCCTGAATTATTTACCCAACCTTCATAGCGATGTGGCACCAGATTACCATTCGCGTCGTATGGGCTATCCCATGGTAAATTGGTATACATGGCCTCCGTAGAATACTGTCTATCATCGACACCACGCTTAGCACCTACTAATGTTGGTTTAACGGTCAACCATTCAAATGGTTTGTACACCGTATTTAACCGGAAATTATAACGATCGTATTCATATCCCTTTACGGCTCCAACCTCATTATAATATCCTAAAGACAGGTAAGACTGTAACTTCTCTGTACCACCTTGGATGGAAACATTATGATTCTGAGTAATACCGTTTTGCGTAGCCACTTTCCACCAATCAAAATTACTATTACGCAATTCTGAATTCCAACGTGAAAATTTAATATCTGCTTGATTAGGAAAAGAAGCATAGTAATCGTACAGTTCTGCACCATTCATCATCTTCATATTACCATTGGTCAACTGATTAAAGCCTACTTTTGAAGAAAAGTTGATAGACGTACTACTAGCCGAAGGATTCTTTGTCGTTACAACAACAACTCCATTCGCGCCTTGAGAACCATAGATCGCAGTTGAGGCTGCATCTTTTAAAACTGTTAAGGTAGCAATATCATCGGGATTCAGATCTCCTGCACTTGAGCCTAGAATAACACCGTCTACCACCCATAGTGGGCTTGTAGTACCACTTAAAGTAGCTTGACCCCGGATAACAACTCCTCCTTTTGCTCCAGGCTTTCCTGTTCCTGGCGCAACATATACCCCAGAGGCCTTACCATTTAACATATTCTCCACATTCGGAGAAGTTGTACCTCTCAATTGATCACCCTTTACAACTTGTAGTGCCCCAGTAAGACTCTCTTTCTTTTGAGTGCCATACCCCACAACCACAACTTCTTCAAGTGCTTGATTGGATTCTTCTAATTGCACATTTAAAAATGCACCCTCAACTAATTTTTCAGTTTTGTTAAATCCAATTGCCGAAAAAATCAACGTTTGACCAGCCTCAACTTGAAGAGAATAGCGTCCAGTAGCATCGGTTGAAGTAGCTAGAGTGGGTTTCTCTTTCACCGAAATAGTCACACCACTTAATGGACCTGTACTTGAAGTAACAGTTCCAGATACTTTCTGCTGTAAACTATTACTTGTTACGCTAATCAAATTACCATAATCACTTGCATTCACCATATTAGGAGCTACAAGGGCAAACATCAAGGCAGATGTAATGGGGTAAAATTTAGTCGCAAAAAAAGGTTTTGTAAATCTTTTATTCATAAACTTAATTTCAAGATAATCAGTACATTAATTAATTATCATAATTTATATACCGCAAAATAGTGTAAAGATTACTTAATATAAATTTAATATGAAACGAAATCGATTGCGCAAATTCACGCAAACGATTGCTATGCTAACTAAAAAAATGGTTACTCAAAAAACTACTGAATAAATAAAGACGACCTAAACACCTTCATAATGAAACGACTATTGCTGTATTGTATAACGACAAATAATAAAAGCAGGCATCTGTGGAGATACCTGCTTTTATTAATCGGGTTAAAATAAATTAATAACCTGTGTTCTGTTTTAAAACTCCATAAGATAAATCAATTTGGCTTTGCGGAACTGGCATTAGATATAATCTATCATTCCAAACACGTTCTTGCGCCAAACCATTCGTTATATTATAAATATTCTTCATCACATCTGGAGCAGTTTTCCAACGACGGATATCATAAAAACGCAAACCTTCCAATACCAATTCAACAGCTCTTTCATTGTGGATCAATTGACGTAGCTTATCTTGACTCGCATATTCCGAACGATCTACTTAGGCATGCCAACACGAACACGAAGCTGGTCTAAAGCATCAAAGATTGTTGCATCTGGTCCGGATTTTTCATTCTGTGCTTCAGCATAGTTAAGCAAAACTTCCGCATAACGGATCAAAATAAGATTAGCATAAGAATCTACTTGCTCCCGACTTGATTTTGGATCTACGAGTTTTCTAAAATTGTAACCCGTCAAAGATTTATTCGGATCACTCCCTACAAACCATTTATACACATAACCTCCACTTTTAGTTAACGAATTCCAAGGTGCAGTTTCAAACAATATAGAAGCATAAAAACGTGGATCACGGTTTTTAAACTCTTTCACAAAATCAGCTTTATCCGCTTTTGCATAATTTGCGGCACGCACCTCAGCAATTACAGGAATAACAGGTTTTCCAGTTTTATAATCAACATATAGATTCACTAAATTTTGTGTTGGCGTTATGGAACTCCAACCTCCAACAGAAGGATCCAGCAATAAGGTATTAGTCGTGTGAGATTGCGTTACTGCAATATACTGTCTGTCCAAGATCACTTCACTGTTACCTTCATTCTCAACGTGAAAAACTCCTTCATAACTTCGAAGCCCTAGTCTAAAATTATTTTCATCGTCAGCATTCGCAAAATCTACGAACTGCGCATTAATTATCCGTTTTTATCTAAATCATGATTCAACGTTACTTAAACAAAG
>NZ_ASZT02000165.1:0-10358 GCF_001006065.1 Sphingobacterium sp. IITKGP-BTPF85 | reverse complement strand
CCGTTGCTGAAAGGGAAATCGGAACACAAATTTTAAAAGAAGTTATTGATTATTCAGAATCTGCAGTCTGTCGTCGTAAACAAATTCTACATTATTTTGGTGAGAATTTTGACGAAACCGGATGTAGTAATATGTGTGATAATTGTCGTGCTCAAAAAACTTATTTTGAAGCAGAACAATCGTTATTTGAAGTTCTTTCTTTTATTAAAGAACAAGGTGAAAACTTTGACGATCTACACGTGATCAATGTCATGGTGGGTCAGAATAATCAACCTGTTTCTGCTTATAAACATGATGAGCATCCTTTGTTCGGAAAAGGTAAAGATAAAGGAGTAGTGTATTGGGAATCATTGGTTCGTCAAGCGGTGCTCAATAACTTTCTAGCAAAGGATATTGATCATTATGGCTTATTAAAGATGACGGACATTGGTCGTCATTACCTGGAAAATCCGTATGCACTGAAATTTGTGATGAACCGTCCTTTGGATTTTTCAGATGATTCATCATCTGAAGATGCTGGACATTCAACAGGCGCTTTAGATACGGAGCTATTGAAAATGCTGAAAGATCTTCGTAAAAAGATTGCGAAATCAAAGTCACTTCCTCCGTTTGTTATTTTTCAAGATCCATCATTGGATGAAATGTGTACGCATTATCCCGTCTCATTGGACGAACTGAAACAGATACAGGGTGTCGGTAACGGCAAAGCGGTTAAATTTGGAGCTCAGTTTGTAGAATTGATCAAGGGTATGTCGAAGAAAATGATATTGATCGTCCGGTAGATCTAGTTATAAAAGGTACAGCAAATAAATCAGCGCTTAAGGTCGCGATTATTCAAATATAGACCGTAAAATTGGTTTAGATGATATCGCAGCCGCAAAAGGAATTAGCTATGAAGAATTGTTGAAAGAAGTAGAAACAATTGTAAATGCTGGTACCAAACTTAATATCGGATATTTCGTTGATGAGATGATCGATCAAGATCGTCAAGATGAAGTCTACGATTATTTTAAGCAAGCAGATTCAGATTCTATTGATGAAGCTTTAAAAGATTTAGGTGGAGATGATTATTCGTATGAAGATATTCAACTGATGCGAATAAAGTTCATGTCTGAATTAGGGAATTAGAAACGCATATATTAAATGATAAATACAGTACTACCTCAAATTAAAAATGGAGATTCGACGAATTTCTTTTTAATGGCAGGACCATGTGCGATAGAGGGAGAAGAAATCGCTTTAAGAATCGCAGAGAAAATCGTAACCATTACAGACCGCTTAAATATTCCTTATATATTTAAAGGATCTTACCGTAAAGCAAATCGTTCGCGTGTTGATTCTTTTACAGGAATAGGTGATGAGAAAGCTTTGCGTATTTTAGAGAAGGTTGGTAAAACATTTGGTGTACCCACTGTAACAGATATTCATGAAGTCATGAAGCAGCTTTAGCTGCAGCATATGTTGATGTTCTACAGATTCCAGCTTTTTTATGCCGCCAAACAGAATTGCTTGTTGCAGCAGCGCAGACTGGAAAGGTAGTAAACATTAAAAAAGGACAATTTTTAAATGCAGCTTCGATGAAGTTTGCTGTTGATAAAGTTATTGACTCGGGCAATAAGAACGTGTTATTAACAGATCGCGGTAATACATTTGGTTACCAGGATTTAATTGTTGATTTCAGAGGAATTCCAGAGATGAGAGGTTTTGGTGTACCGACTATTATGGACTGTACACACTCTTTGCAACAGCCAAATCAAACTTCTGGCGTAACGGGTGGTAAACCTGAATTGATAGAAACGATCGCAAAAGCTGCAATAGCAGTTGGAGCTGATGGTTTATTTATTGAGACTCATCCAAATCCAGCACAAGCAAAATCTGATGGCGCTAATATGCTACATTTAGATTACTTAGAAGACTTAATGGAAAAGTTAGTTCGTGTAAGACAAGCTATTCTTTAATTAAAGAGCTTTTATCATAAAGAAAAGTCATCGTTCTAAACGATGACTTTTTTATGCACTTATTTCTTGTTGCCTCGATGAATTCTTTATGGCAACTAAAGTAATTCGAATGATACAAAAGAATTATTTCTATTTATCCTGATAATTGGTAGATTTGGTTTTCAATCTAAATTATGAAATTAAACTTAGTTTTATCTTTTGCCAGTCTATTTGTTGCTTTTAGTTCATTTGCTCAACAATCGATCAACTGGAATGATCCGCTTAAAAATAAGGTGATTCAAGGACGTATTCATACGGAAGAATTACCGAATTATTACCGTTTGCCCGAGAGTCTGAAAAGTCAGGTGCGATCTCCTGTATGGAGCTTAGGTACCAATAGTGCCGGTTTGTATGTTGACTTTCAGACCGATGCGGAAGCTATTAAAGTACGCTATAAAGTAAGCGGATCTTTAAATATGCCACATATGCCTACGATTGGTGTTAGTGGTGTCGATTTATATGCGCAAGATGATAGGGGTAATTGGAACTGGGCATTTGGTAACTATAATTTTGCTGATACGGTAACTTATAATTACAAAGCATTAGGCAAAAATTCAAATTTTACGTATCGCTTATACCTCCCTTTATACAATACAGTGGAATGGTTGGAAATAGGAGTAGGGTCTGATAAGAGTTTTAAATTTGTTGTTCAAGAAGGTAAGCCAGTTGTTGTTTACGGAACTTCAATCGCTCAAGGCGCATGTGCTACTAGACCTGGATTAGCCTGGAGTAATATGCTAGGTAGAGCTATTAAAAACCCAGTCATCAATGTTGCCTTTTCGGGTAATGGTCGTTTAGAACAACCTATTATCGATCATATCAATCAAGTGGATGCTGCTGTTTTTATATTGGACTGTATTCCAAATCTAGCTTTAACGAAAGATAGAACTGCACAGCAACTGGATTCTTTACTGTCTAATGCAGTTACCGAAATTCGAAAAAAACATCCGAAGACACCGATTATTGTTACCGAGCATAGCTCAGGATTTAATAACGCCATCTTCAATTTAGATATTAACGAAGAATATAAAAAGAGCAGTGCTGTCGCTAACCAATTTGTAAATCGTATTAAGCAATCTGGAGATAAAAATCTCTATCTACTAACAAATAGGGAAATTGGTTTAGATATTAATTCAACCGTAGATTCTGCTCATCCAAATGATATCGGAATGAAAAAAATAGCTGATGCTTATCAAAAATTGATCAATAAGGTTGTTAAAAAGTAAACGTAGTTTTATTGCGACCAAATGGGCCATTATCATGATTCATTAAGCGTCCAATTGCTAGCATTAGATGCTTAATTACAGTTTGTGTTATAGCTGTAATTAAGCATTTTTTATGTACGTCAAGTTAGAATCCTATTCATAGAAGGGACTTGGAGCATAAGTTCGTCCTCCTTGCGATAATCAAAACCCTTAAATTGTTAAAGGGTGATTTTTACTGATCGATGTAGCAACCCAAACACCTGTACTAAAACAAGCTTGTAGCAGATATCCGCCTGTTGGTGCTTCCCAGTCTAGCATTTCGCCGGCACAGTATACCAAAGGAAATTTATGTAATGAAAGGTCTTTATTCAGTTCATTAAAGGGTACACCTCCAGCTGTAGAGATCACCTCATCTAAGGGTCTTAATCCTGATACTTGGATAGGGTAGTTTTTAATGTGCTGTCCTAGTGCTATTGCATCTGTGAATGTTTGTTTATCCAATTTCTTTAATAGTGCAACTGCAGTGGATGAAAGTTTAAGTTTGTTTTTTAATAGTGAGCTTATATTTCCCCCAGATTGCATCTGCTTTAAAATTGCATCTAATGACACATTGGGCTTGAGATCAATATGAAGTGTAATCGGGAATTTGTATGGTCTGCTGTAGCGGTTCATATAATAGAGCGGACTCCCTTCTATTCCATAGGTTGTAAATACAATTTCTCCTAATTTGCTCGTACCGTTAAATGCGACCTGAATGTTTTTTAACACCTGTCCCTCTAGATCGCTCAGGTCATTGGTCGTATTATATCCCGAATTGGCCGCTTGTAAAGGGGTAATTTTTATCTTTTTATTTGTCAGAACCGGAATCCATGAAGCATCTGATCCTGTTTTTTTCCATGAACCACCACCTAGTGTCAAGATGAGCTGACGATAACTTTTGCGCACAACTTCTTTGTTGTGCAGCAATGTGACAGAATCTAGATCAAAATCCACGAAACTGTACTCATAGTTAATGATGACTCCCAATTGCTTGAGATGATCTAGCCATGCTTGTAAAACTTGTATGGGTTTTATATGTTTTTCGGGAAATATTTTTCCAGAACTGCCAACATATGTCGGGATTCCGATTGATGATAGCCATTCTACAGTAGCATTATTATCAAAATGGCGTACGATATTTTGGATTTCCGCGGCATCATATTGAGTAACGAACTTTTCTATTTGCTCACTATGCGTTAGGTTAAATCCGCCATGACCAGCGACTAAGAATTTTCTGGCCGCAGCTTTATTTTTTTCATAGATGTGTACCTGATAACCTCTTGTTGCTAGTTGTTGCGCAGCCATCAGTCCAGCTGGACCAGCACCAATGATGATAATAGGATCTTCGTTCATGATCTGCAAAAATAGGCATTTACAACTAGGAATAAACTAAATTGAACCGGAAATATAAATACGGGCCTATATAGTTTGGATGTTTACCGCAAATCTATGATCATATGTTATCATAGTATGATTTTCTATTTTGAAATTTAGCTGTTGTTTAGTGCGACATTATCATAGCTAGTAAGAAAGCTTTCGTGTCAATTTTTCTCAAGAGAATAGGGGGGAATTATGAATTGGAATAAGAATTTCATTTTTGTATATTTAGTTAAAAAATATATCTTCATATGGCTAAATCAATTAAACTAACTCAAAGGGTTAAAAAAGGTGATGAAGTAGTAGAAAGACCCATCTTTTTTATAGCCGAAAACATTGTTCATTTTGTTCAAAATGAATATCAGGGAAGATCCTTGACTACTATATTTTGTATTGTTTCGTCAACGCACGGAACGACATCTTTTGATGTTATTGAAACGGCAGAAGAGGTCGATAGATTGATCAATTTGTAATAACTGAAAAACCCGACCTATTGTCGGGTTTTTATTATTCTGGATGTCCGCTGGATAGAAAATTATTTTTCTTTATTAAAGATGTATTGTCCACCACCTTGTTTAAGAATCATTACGTTCTCTGCAGGTTTAAATTCGAGTACAATTCCAGCCTTATCAAATTTGAATATATTTTCCGCAGTACATTCAAGTTGCATGGATGCTTGTCCGTCAGCTTGCGCAGTTAAATTTTTGCCATCATTGGTAATTGTTATTTTTATGGGTATTTGAGCGGATGCATAAACTCCGTTATACTTTGCCAGTTCCTCAGCATTTATTTGATATGTTGTAAATTCGGGAATTTCAAAAGGTTTACCGAATATGGCATTCAAAACAGTCACAGCTACTTCATTATTGTTATAATTGGAACCATTTGAAGTCAGTGCAAAAGATATGTGATCGCTCGGAAAGTAAGAAAATACTGCGGTGAACTTATCTATTCCGCCACGATGACCAAATCCTTGCCTGTCATAAAAGGGTTGTTTAAAAAGTCCCAGACCATGTCCATCTTGGATGTTTTCCATTAATGCCAGACTTTCGGCTTTTAATATCTTTCCTGAAAAAAGTGCGTCGCTAAATTTTATCAGATCAAGCGGATTAGAAACAATTCCTCCAGCTCCTAAAGGAATTGATGTGTCGGTTTCTTTGGCAGCTATCCAGTTGTCTTCAAAGGTGTATGATTTTGCCTCATTATTTGAAGTATTAATTGAACCTCCGAAATAAGTATTCTTGAGCGAGAATGGATCAGTAATACATTTTTTCAAAAGTGTTGCATAGGGCGTTTTGTAAGTTTTCTCAAGAATATAAGTTAATAATACATAGTTTGAATTGCTATATTCCGATTTTGTATCAGGTTGAAAGTCAGAACCTCCTTTTTCAATAAATGCCATCATTTCCTTTTCGCTTTTGGGAGTATAGCACCAGTTAACGTAATTTTCATCATCCGTAAGTCATGGATACCACTTCTATGGCTAAGCAAATGACCAATTGTTATGGCAGATGCATTTGTTAAGGAAGGAAAGAATTTATCAATATGCTGAGCGAGGTCCAGTTTTTTTTCCTCAACTGCTTTCATGATCAATACTGCAGTAAACGTTTTAGAGATTGAACCGATTCTATATTTGGTATTAGCATTCGATCTGGTATTATTTTCAAAATTGCAATAACCTATGGATCTACTGTAGATAATTTTTTCATTTTTCGACACTGCAACAGTTCCCATAAATTTATTAGCTTTCTCCAGGGAACTGAAATACAAATCGAGTTTGTTCGTGTCAAATTGTTGCGCATTTGTCAATGTCGAAACAAAAAAACAGGATAACAAGAAGAGATATTTTTTCATCATAACGGTTTGTGGTTTATATTTTTTTTCAATTTTAACAGTAAGGTTAATAGTATATATAATGTGATCGAGGCTACAACCATTAAAGGGATAAACCAATTTCCTAAGCGCTCATATTGAAGATAACTGACACCATCTGAATTATTATATTGCCCGAGTATAAAGATGTCCTTTGCACGATAAAAGAGTCCCACGTGATCCGGTCGATCAGTTTAGCAATGATTAAAAAAAGAAATCCAAATAAGAATAGATATAGTATTGCAAATATTATATAGGAAATTCCGTTACTAATATTTAATGTTAAAGCCTTCACTATTTCGAGAGGATTGAAAGTACGTGTTGCTTCCTCCAGTTTCTTATTTGCTATAAGAGGTTTTAGAAATTCTTCCGGTTGTCCGAGTTTTTCTAAAATATCTAATAAATGTTCCACTTCGTCCCGACCATTGGGATTATCTGAAAAGCCTTCGAAAAGATGACTGTTTATCTCCAGTAAAATTTCCTGTTGATTTTGTTCATTTAATATCTTAACAGTATTTCGAACACGTTTAAGGTAATCTCGGTATATCCGTGTACAATTCCTGTTTTCAAATTCTATTTCTTTAAACTTCATATTAGATTGAATTGATGGTGTCGTTTAATGTGATCCAGTATTTTTTCATCTCTTCGGCTGTTTCCTGACCTAAACTTGTGATGTTGTAATATTTTCTGGGAATTCCTGAATTCTGTTCTACCCATTTATAGTCAACAAGTTTTTCATCTTTAAGTCTGTTCATCAACGGATATAATGTGCCCTCCGCGATTTCAATGGCCGTCCTTTTTTTTATTTCGTTAATTAGATCATAGCCATAATATTCACGCTTATCCATTAAGATCCTTAAAACAACAAAAGATAAGGTTCCCTTTTTGAGCTGTGAAGTCCATTTATTTACAAAGTCATTATCCATGGAGCTAAGCTAAAGAAAATACATAGTATAACAAAGTACTTGGTTTAAAATTGTTTATTTTTTTTGAATTGATATTTGATGTAGGATTAGAGGTAAACTATTTTAGGGTAACCAGTATATTATATCTGCAGCGATATGGAGGGATTCAATAGTTAATTTTAGTCGTAAGCACTAAAAATAGCAATAGCGTTAGGATAGGAGATTATTAGTGATCCTATCATAACGCATTATATTGATCTAATGTTGATTAGAAATTGTTAACTGGATTATAAATTTCGTTTGTTGCTTTCTATAGCAATGAATTCTGGTAAATAATTTGGTGTACAGCCTTTTGATACCATATCACCTTTATAGAGGCCTGTTTTTTCTCCGATTGCAATACATCGATCTCGGTATTGTTTTTCATAAACGCCAATCCATCCTGCTAGGAAATTCATTGCCCATTGTACTTCTGGCTCTTCTCTAGCAATTTTGGCTTCTATTTCATTTAATAATTCTAGTGAATTAGGAGGAGGTATTTGTCCTGTCCATCTTAAACGGGCTTGGTAATACCAGAATATCCGCCTTTGTAGCTGTGATACACTATTTTGCCAGGATTCAATAAGTGCAATCGTTTTTTTGTCTTTAGTCAGTTGGTTTGCCATAAGCCAATCCATAAGCTGATTCCGTTCTTCGGGTGGATGCGTAAGCATATCCTGATCGAGCTTATTGACGGTGTCTTGTGAAATGCGCTTATTATCCATAATCAGAATGGCCAATAGCCTTGCTAAAAAATTAGGTGTAGACCATAACTCCAGTGCTAATTCGTGATCTTTTTTGATCTCCTTCGCAATTTTTCTTAAGTCTCCGAGCTTAGTTGTTGTGCTGATCTGACTTAGAATATGCTCTGTTTTTGACGAAAGTTTCATGACAATTCTTTTTAGTATTGAATACCTAGAAATTCAACGTTAAGTTATTAAAAACAATTTATTCTTTTTTAACGAATTCCTTGACAATAATTATGGATTCTTACCAATTTGTAGTGCAATAGGGTATCAAGCTATTTTATTGTTTATGGGCTTTCTTAAAACTTCCGTTTACAAAACGTCCATAAACAACAAAACTTTGGCTACGGATTCCTGATCAATCCTTTTTATAATCAAGGACATCGGTTGATTGCTCATGATGGAGGCTTTTTTGGAGCTAAAGGTGGGGTCGTGGAAATACGAAAAAACTATTTAAATGAACCCAAAGGGGAATAGTAGAACAATTCACAAACTAGTTCATTTTATCGAGACCCTAGATGACCAAATTTAAGGGTCTCGTTAGGTCTCTTTAAAGATGAGAAGTATTGAAAAAAAACGATAGGTGTATAAAAGGCAAATCTTGTTGGTCGATCGTTTTTATTTTTTATTTCAACAAAAATAGATTGTGCATATCCGTTTTTTGTACCATCAGTTAGGTTTTTAGCCACTCCGTTTATCCATAATTTCGCCACATCTCTGTCGTTATCATTTTTTTCATATCCTCCGATGTAAATATTATTGTTGTTTACAAAAACTGAATTAGCAACAGCGTGTTGTTTTCCATCTGTAATGGATTGTACTTTTCCATTTATCCATAATCTCGCCACTTCAACTCCATTAATATTTTCACTACCAACTATATATGTATTATTGTTCCAAATATATATGGATCTTGCATATGAATTATTTAGGCCATCAGACAAATTTTGAGATTTTCCATTTTTCCATAATTTGGCTATATATTTATCATTTTCTATTTCATATCCCACAACATAAATGGTACCATTTTCAACAAATAACGAGAGCGCATAAGCATCATTTAATCCATTACTAAGATTTTGTGGTTTTCCGTTTTTCCAGATTTTAGCTACACTATTATTTCTGTAATGTTTACTTTTATTTCCGGTTTGTTCGTGTCCACATATATATTCATCTCCTTTATATACAAAAATCGAAGCATCATCTGTTGGGTTTTCTCCATTTGTTATATCAGTATAAATACCATTCTTCCATACTTTAATCATATAATTTTTTGTATTATACTGAGCACCAAGAATATAAATATTGTTCTTATCTATAAACAAAGAACTGGTATGAGCAGCAGTTTTACCGTTTGTTAATTTTTGTATTTTTCCATTTTTCCAAATAGTTGCAACGTATTCATTATCAAGTATAATAGATCCTACAATATAAACATCATTGTTGTTTACAAATACGGATTTAGCATCTGAATATAATTCATTGTTTTCTAAATGAATGTCTTTACCATTTTTCCATAGTTTTGCTACGTGTTTCATGCCTACTTCGTCTGCAATTTCTTCTATTGAAGATTCAAACTTGCTATCATTGTATTCGTATCCTACAACATATATATCAACATCATTTAAAGTTTTACTTGTATCAGTTGATATTTTGCTTGTTTTACAAGACATTAATAAACTTACAATTGAAATAGTGAATGATAATTTTATAAAAGACGAATTCATTTTACCTTATTTTTAGCTTTTATTATTTTATTTATTGAAATGTCGCCCAATGTCTTACAGCTTGTCGATTGTGGAGAATTGTACGCAATTCCGCTCAAATTATTACTGAAGATTACTAGAATTACTCATGCTGAAATTTAGCAGTTGAGCTCCACTATAGTTAAAGCGATGTTAGCAATTTTTTTTATTTATTTGCTTCTTAACAGTATTATAAATTTCATTTTTGTCTGACTTAGACAAGACATTTAGCGCGGTCAATATTTTTCGTCCTGAACTTGTTTCTATTTCCAAATAGTTTCCTTTCCAGAAATCTTCTACATAATATATATTAGTAATTTTTGAATAATGTAAAAGTGTAAATGGATTTAGGTCAAAGATCAGCTTAGTCGGTCCTAATAATTGAAAATGGCGGTGAATTTATATAGCAGGGATTGTCTATATTTATTTCGCT
>NZ_ASZT02000164.1:0-10516 GCF_001006065.1 Sphingobacterium sp. IITKGP-BTPF85 | reverse complement strand
TTTATCTTGAATAGCATGTGATTTCGTCTTTTATAGCTTACTGATTTTATCAAGAAGATCAACAAGTCGATTTGAGTATCCAAACTCATTATCATACCAGCCAACAACTTTTACCAGACCTCCTACAATTGAGGTAAGTTCTGAATCAAAGACACAAGAATATGGATTGTTGATGATGTCAACAGATACAATTGGATCTTCTGTATAGTAAAGTACATTTTTCAATTCACCTTCTGCTGCTTCTTTAAATTTTGCATTGATCTCTGCTACTGTTGGTTGATGTGTCAATGTACAGGTAAAATCTGTTAACGAACCGTTTAAAACAGGAACACGAATACCGGCACCACCTAGTTTACCCTCTAAATGAGTGAAAACATTGGTAATTGCCTTGGCAGCACCAGTTGTAGTTGGAATAATGGAAGATGACGCAGCACGTGCGCGGCGAAGATCACGGTGAGGGGCATCATGCAGATTCTGATCACCTGTCATGGAATGTACCGTCGTAATATAACCGTCTTTGATTCCCCAGTTTTCATCTAAAATTTTGACCAAAGGAGCAACATTATTCGTTGTACAAGAAGCATTAGAAAGGATAGGGACATTTAAGTCAAAATCCTTGTCATTAATGCCCAATACGATTGTTGGTATATCTTTATCTGAAGAGGGGGCAGAAATGATTACTTTTTTTGCTCCCGCTATCAAATGTAAATTTGCTTTCTCTTTACTGGTAAAATGACCCGTTGACTCGACAACGACATCAATGTCAAGCGTATTCCAGGGCAGATTTTCGGGATTCTTTTCATTCGTGACTAAAATACGCTTGTTATTGATGATGAGATGATTGTCATCAAAGTCAACCGTTCCAGAAAATGGACCGTGAACAGAGTCATACTTGAATAGATGTGCTAATGTCTTTGTATCTGTTAGATCATTGATCGCAATGACTTCTAGATGTTCAGCATCCCTTATGAAAATATTGCGCAGTGTATTACGGCCAATACGTCCAAACCCATTGATTGCAATATGCATAACTGATTGTTATTTATGAAATTCAGCTATAGCTTCATTTATATTTTTATCACCTTCCCATTGTGCTTTTAATTGACCGTCGGCACCGTAAACATAATTTGCAGGGAATTGCTCAGGAACATGTATTTTTTGAATAAACTCTTGGCCTTTGTCTACTAAAACTTCAACATTCTCCATTTTTGATAATTTTGGAGCGAAATTGTCAAAGAAGCCTAATATTAAAGCAGGATCATTCATTGAAACATAGTAGATGTTAACATCTTTCAAGCGATCTCTGTTTTTTTCTAAAGCAGTTGCTTCTTGTTGACAGTGGCTGCATCCTGGATCAAAAAGGATAAAAACTGTGTTTTTATCTTTGGAAACATCTGATTTTGAAACTTTAATACCCGATCTTAATTGGTAAAAAGTGAAGTCAGGAAGTGTTTTTGCAGCTTCTTTTTGCATAGCTGCAGGAGCTTCCGTATGTGCACTATGATCATGCCCACTATGGTCGTGACCATCATGCTCATCATGTGCTTCTGTTTTTGCCGCTTCTTGCGTTTTAGTATTTGAATTGCAAGAGAATAACAGGGACGCTGTGACAACTCCTGTTATGCCTAATATTAATTTTTTATTCATGGTAATGGGTATCAATTATCTATCAAAACTATAAAAAATATTGAATTTAAACCTTAAAAAAGCTGATTAATGACACTGTACTGTATAATCATACGATGTTAAGTAATGATATTATTATCATTGTCATAATTTGTGAAGGAGGTTGATTCTATGATTTCAGGTTTTCCCTTTCCATATTCATTGTTGTATACTTTTAATAATACACGAACTGATGAGATGATCAATGGTCCAAAAATAAGCCCCAGCATACCAAAAAGATTTAACCCCAGTAATACGCCAAATACCGTAATCAGTGGCGGTACATCGCCAAGTTTGCGCAATATCGTAAAACGAAGTACATTGTCAATACCACCAATTAATATAAATCCATATAAAGCCAGACCAATGGCATTTCCTGTCGAGCCAATAGCTAACAGATAAATTGCGGTAGGTACGTAAACAGTCATCGTGCCCAAGACCGGGATAATCGTGGAAACGGCCGTTATTATTCCCAGTAGAATAGGGCTGTCAACTCCAAAATCCAATAGCCAATACCGGCAACAACGCCCTGACATATGCCAAGAATTGGAATACCGATAGCATTTGAACGTACCATCATGCTTATTTCGTTCCAGAGTTCCTTTTTACTTTGTTGCGAAAAAGGAATAGCATGCTGAATCGTAGATTCCATCTCTTTGCTATAATATTGCATAAAATAAAGTACAAATAAAGCGACGATGATATTGACGACAGTTTCCGCAACAGAATTTAAAACATTGGGTATGTATTTTGCTAATTTTTGAAGAGAATTAAGAATTGCGGCATCGGATAAATCTATGTTTTTTAATACAGGCTTATTGTGCATATAGTCTTTTACAGAATCAAATTTAGACAATAGGTCTTTTTGATTAACAATAAGCTGTTCTAACTGGGGAATTAGGTAGTTAATCAATCCCCATAATGGAAACACAATAAAGATCACAGACAGACTGATCAGAAATATACTTGAAATAGATTTACCCCACTTTTTCTTTTCAGTGAGGGTATGGTAAATATTTCTAAATAATATATAAAGTGTTATTGCTCCTAAAAAGCCCGGTAGATAGTATGATAAATTTGTAAATATTAATATACAGATCAAAAGTATGATCGTAATCAACATGATTTGGTTAATGGAGTTATTGTTTATTTGTTTGTACTTCATGGCTGGATCCTCAGAATAAATAAATACTAAGCATTTTTTAGCTAAACTAAGATAAATTTGTTTTATTTAATTGTATCATAATATAAAACAAATTTATTGATATCTGCGCTACCTTCAAGAATTATTTTATACTTGAAATTGATTAAATAGGACTAAGCAAGTTCCGGAATGAAATAAAAAAATGTTGGACTAAAGTACAGCTAGCGCTATTGAAATCAAATTTCATAAAGCTCAATGGGTAATCCATCGGGATCTTCAAAAAATGTAAATTTTTTATTTGTAAGTTCATCAATTCGGATGGGCTCTACTGAAATATCAGACTGCTGTAATAGTTGGACTTCTTTGGAGATGTCCTGTACCGCAAAAGCAAGATGTCTCAGCTACGGCCTCAGGTCTTGAAGGTCGTTTGGGAGGATTTGGAAATGAAAATAGCTCAATGATATAATTGCCATTTAAGGCTAAGTCTAACTTGTAAGAGTTTCTGTTTTCACGATACACTTCCTGTATAATGGTAAATCCGAGTAACTCGGTGTAAAACTTTTGGATTTTTCATAATCGCTACAAATAATAGCAATATGATGTACTTGTTGTAAATTTAATTTCATACCAGATTATTTAGCACGGGCGTATTGATTGGTCCATTCGATGTGATCACCTAAAGTTTCTGCAAAATAGAGTGGAAGATGTGGATTTTTTAGAAAAGCACGCGCTATCATGATGATGTCTGCTTTTTTATCTTGTAAGATTTGTTCAGCGTGCGACGCTTCTTTGATAAGCCCAACAGTTGCTGTGATAAGATCTGTTTCTTTCTTTATTGCCGCAGCAAAAGGTAGTTGGTAATCTTTTGCAGGACTAATTTTTTGATGTGCAACTGCTCCACCAGTAGAAACATCAATTACTTCAACACCTAATTGTTTCAATTCTTGGGCAAGAGTAATAGACTGTTCCAGATCCCAGCCATCAGTAGCCCAGTCTGTCGCAGAAATACGAACCCATAACGATTGTGTTGTAAGTTCATGCTGAACGGCTTCAATGATTTCTTTTAAAAATCGCATTCTGTTGTCTAGAGAACCACCATATTGATCAGTTCTATCATTCGATAGGGGAGATAGAAACTGATGGATTAGATATCCGTGAGCGGCATGAATTTCGATAATATCATAGCCAGCGGTGACAGCTCTTTTCGTAGCTAGCTGAAAATCAGTAATTGTTTTTTTGATATCATCTAAGGTCATGGCACGAGGGGCTATGTCCTTCTCGGGTCTGAATGCCAGAGCAGAAGGTGCAACTGTTTGCCATCCGTTTTCAGCATCCGGTGCAATTTGATAATGATTTTCCCAAGGTTTGCCTGAACTTGCTTTACGTCCAGCATGTGCTAACTGTATGCCAGGTATTGAATTTTGTTCTTTTATGAATGTCGTTATTTCTTTTAATTTTTCGATTTGTTCATCTTTCCAAATCCCTAGATCTCCGGCACTGATTCTTCCTTCGGGCGAAACAGCCGTTGCTTCCTGAATAATGGCGGCGGCGCCTCCCATTGCAAACTGTCCCAAATGAACAAGGTGCCAGTTATTGGCAAAACCATCTACAGCCGAATATTGGCACATCGGAGAAACGACTAGTCTGTTTTTTAAACTTATGTTTTTTAGGCTAAGGCTTGAAAATAGAATGCTCATATAAAATGATTTAAATGAAATAAAAAAGGAGCATGATGCTCCTTTTAAATTATATTATGGATTTGTTGACCAAAGCGAAGCAGATTTTAACATCGCTCTTCTTGGTAATTTTAAGTTTGCAATAATCAATTCTGCAAAATCCTCAGGTTGCAATACTGATTCTGGATTTCCATCTGTTAATCCGAGATCTTTGGACATATCCGAAGCAATTGTGCTTGGCATTAGCGTACAAACGCGAATATTATGTTTACGGACCTCCCGCATTAACGAATCCGCCATACCGATTACAGCAAATTTTGATGCACTATAAGCAGAAGTCGTTGCGGCTCCATTCAGGCCTGCGGTAGAAGAAACAAAAATAATGTCACCTTCATTTTTTTCAATCAACTGTGGAAGTACTACTTTTGTTACGTGGTAACTACCCAATACGTTTGTGTTAATAATATTTGTCCAAGTTTCGGCATCCATATCCACTAAAGATCCAAAGGCTGCAATTCCGGCATTGTTGATGATAATGTCAAACTGACCAAATGAAGCATTCAATTTTGCTATTGCTTCCTGCACAGCTGCTAAATCTGAAACATCAAAAACTTCATAAGTAGCTTGTACGCCTATATCCTGTAATTCCTTTACCGTAGTTTTCAGAAGTTCTTCGTTACGACCTGTGATAGCCACATGAACACCTTCTTTCGCTAGTGCGATAGCAGTTGCTTTTCCTAATCCACGAGCACCACCAGTGACGAGTGCTTTTTTCCCAGCTATATTTTCCATGTTTTAAAATTACTGATTCAAGTCCAGTTTAATGTCAATCAAATTTAATAATTACAAGTTTTCCTCTAAAATATTTGCGATGATCGGATAGGTATTTTGTTTTACCTGCTTCAGACTATGTTTATCTAACCATTCCGCTTTGGTAATATCCTCTTCAGTTTGAGGTATGAGTTTAGGGATTTTATTAACACCCATTTCATACCAATTGGTTTGTTTCAGGATAAAATCACCATTTCTCAAATAATAAGTATGGTATGATGTCTGTATTTTCTTTCCGAGGTAATCTATTTTTATGCCACATTCCTCTTCCACTTCCCTTACAGCAGCTTCTTTCATCTTTTCATGACTTTCTACTTTCCCTTTCGGAAGGTCCCATTTGCCTAATCTAAAGATGAATAAATAGTCGCCATCGCCATTTTTCACTAAGCCTCCGGCCGCTTTTATGATTTTATTCTTTTCCTTTAATTTATGGAAAATCAATTCGCAGTCTTTATGAATATATAAAAATGATTTAGGAATGTCATTTTGTTCAGATAATTTAAAAAGTTTTTCAAGTTCAATATCTTGAACATCAATAGTTTGAGGGTTTTTAATACCCGTGGGAACAAAATCTGCCAAAATTAGCACAGATTGGTTCATATAAATTTTATAAATTTGCGACATGAATAATTTAAATGAGGTTGAACAAAAAGTTGCCGAATCCTTATTGCAAATTAAAGCAATAAAATTGCAACCTAAAAACCCTTTTACTTGGGCATCGGGTTGGAAGTCTCCAATTTATTGTGATAATCGTATTACTTTATCGTATCCAGCAATCCGTACGTATATTCGTCAGAAGCTTTCAAAGTTGATTCAAGAAGAATTTGGATCAGTGGATATGATTTCTGGTGTAGCTACTGCAGGTATTCCACAAGGTGTACTAGTTGCTCAAGATTTGGGCTTACCATTTTCTTATGTGAGAAGCAGTGCTAAAGATCACGGTCGTCAAAATATGATTGAAGGTGAGATTGTTAGCGGTCAACGTGTTGTTGTTGTTGAAGATTTAGTTTCAACGGGTAAAAGTAGTTTAATTGCGGTAAAAGCTTTACGTGAGGCAGGATGTAATGTGGTAGGTCTAGTGTCTATTTTCACATATGGTCTGGATGAAGCAACAAAGAATTTTGCTGATGCAAAATGTACTTTACATAGTCTTTGTGATTACAATTCACTCATTCAAGTGGCTGCAGAAAATGGTTTTATTTTTGAAGAAGATGTTGAGTTATTAAAAGATTGGAGAAAAAATCCTTCAACCTGGTCACCAATTGTCTAATTTATAAAAAGGAATTTTTATGACAACTATTCAGAACAATGTAACAATTGAAAGTCGGTTCAGGAGGTTTATGCTTTTTTGAAAGACTTAAATAATCATGAGCAATTGATGCCTGAGAATATTTATAATTGGTCGTCAACTGCCGATGAGGCACGTTTTACAATTCAGAATATGGCTAAGTTGGCCTGAAAGTAGACGAAAGGATAGAAGATCAAGAAATAAAACTAGTTCCATCTGAAAAGGCTCCTTTTGATGTTACATTAAAATGGACTTTGTCAACAGTTTCGGCTAACGTAACAGTGGCAACATTTACGATTGAAGCTGACTTGAATATGATGATGAAAATGATCGCTTCAGGACCTCTTCAAAAATTAGCTGATTTTCAAGTGAATAAATTGAAAGAGATTTTAGGATAATCTATCCCTATTTTATCCTATAAATTTTCAGTCTATAAAGAAATGTCTTCCAATTTGGAAGACATTTTGAGTTTTAAAGCTATCTAAATCATGCTTAAATGGTCTTTTTTAAAACAAGTGTGTCAGCAGTGTGTCTAAAATTAAATATATTATTCTATATTTGTGTGTCAATTAGACATAGATATTATGAAAGTAGAAAAATATAAAGACATAAAAAGTACACAGGATGCTAAAGGTTATACTATATATACTACTGTTACTTTTGAAGATGGTACTAAGAGTAGGCTACGGAAAAGAGTCAAAGAAGCTGATTTAAGTACAACTAAAAGATACTGGTCGGAAATGTTAGAAAAAGGGTTGAACCCTTTGGATGTGGAATCAGAAAAAGCATTATTGAAAATATCAGGTTTAATTACTGTTTCAGAAGCATTGCAGGATTTTTACTTAAGTAGAAGAGTAACCCCAAAAACTCTAATAGATTATAAAATACACCTATCTGTGTTTGAAAACAAATACAGTAATATAAATATTAAAAGCGTAACAAATAAAAATATTGAAGACCTATTAAAAGAAAAATTAGATGCTGGTGATTATGCACAGTCAACATTAACGCAGGCAAAAAAAACATTCACCACATTTTTTAATTTCTGTACAGCTGAAAAAATAATACCTTCATCCCCTTTAAATATCTCCAAAAATCTTAAAAGCACTAAAGACACACTAGATAGACACGTCCCATTTTCAGAAGGTGATTTTGTGAATATAATTGAAGAATTAAAAAAGCCTGAACACTCATTAATTTTTAATTTTATCAATTTTATCTATACTGTACATTTACGTCCTAAAGAAATACGGTTTTTAAAAAAGCAAGATATTGATTTGAATAATAATGTAATTACAGTAAAGGCATCAGTAGCAAAAAATAGTAAAAAGGAAATATTACCAATCTATCCATCATTAAGAAAAGTAATTGATAGTATGAATTTAAATGAATTAAATGATGATGATTTTATTTTTAGTTTTCCATTTAAAAATGGAAAAAGAACTAAAATAGGTGTTAATTATGCATCAGATTATTTCAGAAATAAAATCTTAATTCCATTAGATATGCATGAAAAAACTGGTTATACGCTTTACAGTTTCAAAGCTAAAGGTAATTTAGATAAGCTCGATAAACACGGCTGGAGCTTACCACAATTACAAAGATGTAACCGTCATAGTAATATAGCTCAAACACTAACATATCTCAAAAACATAGGCAAAATAACTGAAATAGATAATTTAGAAATTACAGATTTATAATAAAAAATAAAGGGGTAACTAATACGGTTACCCTTTTTTATTACCTAGATGTTACCGACATAGCTATCACTTTAGCCTACACTATAACCTACACTTTAGCTATCATCTTCATCAATTAAGCTTAACATAAATTTTGAATTTGTTGCTAAAATGCTATTCCAATTCTTTTTATCTTCAACATATTCTTCTTTTTCAGCTTCATTAATTATCTCTTTTTCCACCAAATATTTAAGTACATTATCACTCAATAAGCTATATTTATTTTTTCTTATTTTACCATACATTTAATAATAGCTATACCTAAATTGTTGGAAATAAACTTATTAATACAATCTCCACCTACTGTTATGATATTTTCATTTATCTTATTTACCATTGTTATTGAATAACTAAGTGCTTGCCCACAAATACATTTACCATCATTATTTTTTACATTAATAACATTCCATTCTTCTTTAGCACTTTCAAGTTCACTAGCATTACTATATTTTAGCAATTCATCAATAAATATTTCTTTTTTAGTTCTTTTCATATCTATATTTTTATATATAAATAGTTCAAAAAAGATTTTTAACAAGTTTTATTCAATATTTATTTTATAAGCTCAAATAAAGCTCTGTAAGCTCTTTATATTCATTTGTAGTACTTAGTATCACTTTCATATATTAATTGATTGTAGATTATAAGGGGTGTCTTAAATCAAAGGTTATATGTAATTATGTATATGAAAAAACCTATATTCAATGTTATGATTATGTAATTCAATTAAGATGTAAATAAAGCCTTTTAAGCTCTTTATATTTATTTGTAGTACTTAGTATCACTTTCATATATTAATTGATTGTAGGCTCTTTGCATTAGCTTAAATTGAAGGTTGATGTGTGTTATCTTGTTGATGTTTAATTAATTCTTGATATTTCAATTCAGCTTTATTAATTGCATACATACCAAATGAAAAAGCTGTATTCCCAAAATCAGTGTCACTTGGATAAACATATCTTTCATAATCACATCTATCATTTGCTTTTCTATATTTTCCCTTAAATACATCAACAGCTATTTGTTTACCATCAATTATTATACTATACATATATACATTACCTTCATTTTTTACTTGTATATATTGAAGTTCACCTTTGTTAAATTCTTTCTTTATATTATTCTTAATCATTTCTTTATATTTTAATTATGACTAATATATATCAAGAATAAAAAAACCTAATTTAAGGTGACAGGTATTTGTTTTTTCTATTTATTTTAAAAAGTGTTGTATCTATATCACTTTAATATAATAATTAATTGTAGCTTATAAGTTCAGGCTTATTTGCCCTGTCGGGCGCAACCCTCTCTACCTGATTGTTACTGTAACCTTGGACGATAGTCATACATAGACTTGTAAGTAAATTCCTAATTATTAACCTTCATCATTTTTATTTACATATATATTTATGTTTCAACTTGTTGGAATAAATATATCTATATCAACTATTTATATATTTTTAAATCTTAATTCTATGTTGGATATATTATATTTCTATGTTGGATATATTTATTTAAATAGAATAAAATATTCTTAATAACTTGTTGGATAGATTATATTACTATTGTATATACTGTAATAACTATAATAAAGAGTTTTAAGACACTTTGTGTCAATTTCTAATACTTATACTATAGTTATATATTAATTCATTACATAGCTTTATTTGTATCTTAAAACTAATATTAATACTATGTTGGATATATAATATATTTAATTCTTATATTTTGTTAATTATACTATTTTGAATATATAGTATGTATTTTATTCTTAATAATTTGTTGGATAATAATAATTTCTATTGTTTGTTACTGTTACTTATTTTAAATAGATATGAGGTAGTTTTATATTATTCTGATATTTATACTATATTGATATAATAATTGATTGTATAACTTTATTTATATCTTAAATCTAATATTAAATATCTATATCCAACCATATTTTAAAATTCTATTCAACTATACTATATTTTTTTCAATTACATATTTAAGCTATTGTTAAAATCATTGTTATTGTTAATTCTAAATCTATTTCTATATCTATTTTCATCTTCATTGTTAAATCTATTGTTATTGTTATTAATGTTACCCTATACTGCTACCTATAGTGCTACCTATACTGTTACCTATACTGTTACCTATACTGCTACCTATAGTGCTACCTATAGTG
>NZ_ASZT02000163.1:0-11027 GCF_001006065.1 Sphingobacterium sp. IITKGP-BTPF85 | reverse complement strand
TTTGTTCCTTGTTTTGTTTGTTAAACTGATACTTGTTAATATTTAAATTCTTTAACAACTTCAATTGCGTATTTCACATTATCAAAAGGGATATCAGGCATAATACCATGACCTAAGTTGAAAATAAATCCATTTTCACCACGCATACGTTCAAATAATTGAAGGATCTTTTCTTTGATTACTTTTTTATCAGCATACAATACAAATGGATCCAAATTACCTTGAACAGCAATTCCCGCAGGTAACGATTGTTTGATATTTTTTAAATCTGCATTCCAATCGACAGATATCACATCCGGTTTTGCTTCTGCCATTATTGGGGCAAACACAGAAGATCCTTTACAGAAAGAAATTACGGGAACATCTTTTCGATTCAAACGAGAGATGATTTGATTATTATAATAATGAGCAAACTCTTTATAATCATTCCAAGATAAAGCTAAAGCCCAGCTATCAAATAACTGAACAGCATTAACACCAGCAGCAATTTGCATGTTTAAATACTCGACGGTTACATCAGCTATCTTTTGAAGAATAGTGTGAGCCAATTTTGGTTCATTATTCAACATCAATTTGGTCAACTTAAAATCTTTTGAAGAAGCCCCTTCAACTAAATAACTTAAAATTGTAAATGGTGCACCTGCAAAACCAATTAAAGGAATACTACCATTCAAACGCTGTTGAATTACTTTAATAGCATCAGCTACATATTCCAATTTAGGCAAACAATCTGTAGCTAATTTATCAGCATCAGCAAAAGAACGCACTGGATTAGCGAAACGCGGACCTACTCCTTGTTCAAAACTTAAATCTCCACCCATTGCTTCTGCTGTAACCAAAATGTCAGAAAACAAAATTGCGGCATCTATACCTAGTAAATCAACTGGCAACATGGTAACATCTGCAGCAATCTCCGGAGTTTTGCACATTTCCAAAAAGGAATATTTATTTTTTATTGCCCAGTACTCAGGCATAAATCTTCCAGCTTGACGCATCATCCATACAGGCGGGCGTTCAGTTTGCTGCGAAAGTGCAGCTCTAATCAATAAATCGTTTTGTAAAGTAGTAATCACTATATATGTTTTGAAATTTCGTTTTGTATTTTGCCAATTATACTGGCTTGACGTTCTGTTAAATTCAATTTCTTCGCAACATCAATATAAGCTTGAGCACGCTCATACTCTTCTTTTCTTAAACTGATATTCGATAAATTGATTAAGACCATCCCTTTTTCATTATCTTTTTTCCACGGTAATCTTGATGCTAATTGGAAATGGTATTCAGCTTCATCAATGCGATCCTCATGAAGTGAAATAGTACCCATCATATATTCATAAATATTACGACGTCCTTTCCTCAAGCGATCAGGATTTTTCACTTCAGCCAGTAAAACTTTTGCCTTAGCATAGTCCTGCTTATGAAATGAATCACTAGCCATAGCTACTGAGCTCTCGCGCAAATGACTCCACACCAGATAACAAACACCACCTGCAATCAGGATCGAAGTTTGATAATGTCCAGCATAAACGCCATATCCAATTAACAATAATGCAATGATAATAACAGCTACACGAGCCTTAAATGTCATCATAAAACGTTATGCATTATTATCCGTGAATTTATATCCAACACCACGAATAGAATGGAAATAAATTGGGTGTTTTTGATCAGGTTCAAAATATTTACGGAAAGTCAAGATGAAATTATCAATCGTACGAGTTGAAGGATAAACATCATAATTCCATACTGTTTCCAATATTTGTTCGCGAGAAACAGCTTCATTTCGGCGTTCAATCAATAGCTTCAACAACATGGTTTCTTTCTTTGTTAAAGAAGTAATAGTACCATCTGCATGATGCAATTCATATGAATTAAAATAAATTGTTTTATCACCAATTTGATAAGAGTTTAATTCTTTCAAATCATCAGGTTTTAAACTTCTTCGCACCAAATTACCTACCCTAAGGATAAGTTCTTCCAAATTGAAAGGTTTGATTAAATAATCATCTGCACCTTTTTTAAGACCAGTGATACGATCTTCACTACTGTTTTTAGCAGTTAAAAACATAATAGGAACTTCCGTATTTTGTAGTCGAATAGTTTCGGCAACCTGGAATCCATCAATCTCAGGAATCATGACATCCAGAATGATCAAATTAAAACGTTCTTCCTTGAATATTTTCAAAGCCTTTTTACCGTCTGTAGCTGTTGTTACACGGTAACCTTCTAACTCCAAATTTAACTTGATAGCCTCTAACAAGTGTTCTTCATCTTCTACGAGCAGTATGCGTTGTTTACTTTGCATTTTTATCAAATGTTACTTCAAAAATACTCCCCGAAGGAGTGTTATCTTTTACCTTAATAGACGCGTTATGCTTTTGCAAGACCGTCTTCACTATATACAACCCCAAACCGGTACCTTTAGTTTTACGTGTCGCTTCACTTCCTACACGATAAAATTTATTAAAGATAAGTTTTTTCTCCACATCACTGATACCAATTCCATGATCAGCAACAGAAAAAATTATTCCATGCTCTTCATTTGTTAATTTAACCACAACATTTGCACATGGTGGAGAGTATTTTATTGCATTCTCGATCAAATTAGTCACGACATTACTTATTGCAAACTTATCAGCGTAGATCATAACATCCGAATCCAAATTAGGTTTCAACACTTGCGTTCTACAAGCATTCTTTTGAAGGCGGTCCACAATTTGTTCTACTAATTCGGTGAGATTAAACTTTTCCTTCGGAAGATTATAATTGCGGCTTTCAAGCTTAGTAGTGATTAATACATTTTCAACCAAATCATCCAATCGCTCAATATCCTTCAAAGAATTCCTTAAAAAAACTTGTTGCTGTTCCTTATCCAAATCTCTTTTCAAAATTGTTTGAATATATAATTTGACCGAAGCTAGCGGAGATTTTAATTCATGAGTTATGGCCAATAAAAAGTTTTGTTGCTGTTGTTGTAATTTGTTCACGAACAAAAAGCTTTTTTAAACGTAAAGCGCCCCAAAGAAAGATCAGTAAAAAAAATATACCTTCACCGATAATCATCGATTTCCTTTGTGGTTGAAACCGAGCAAGCATAACACCCCACCAGATCAATTGGGAGGTGGCATAAAAAACAAGAAAATAAAATAAAACAAGTGCTTTTTTCATACGATATATTGCAACAGAACAAAAATAACGATAAACAGAGGTATAAAAAAATGTGTTGGACTTTATGACACTAAGAGGAAAATCGAACAGCCCCTATTTCTTTCATTAGTTCATATTACGCTATATTTGTACTATGTTTCAACAAGACAAAAAAGATATATTCTTCGATTTAGATCATACCATTTGGGATTTTGATAAAAATGCAGAAGAGACATTGGACGAACTATATTATCATTACAAATTTGATCAGCTATTTCAGCAAGAAAGCTCTGCCCAATTTATCCAAACCTATACGGTCAATAATCATCGCGTATGGAATCTGTATCATCATGGTAAAATTGATAAAACAGAATTACGCCGTGCCCGCTTTGCAGATACATTTACACAACTTGGTGTAGATCCTTCCCTATTTCCCTCTAGTTTTGAAATAGAATATTTACGCATGTGCCCGCAGAAAACCAATTTATTTCCACATGCACATGAAACACTTCAATATCTGTATAAAAATTACAATTTACATTTGATTTCAAATGGATTCAAAGAAGCTTGCGAAGTAAAGCTTGATAAAAGTGATCTCAATAAATATTTTAAAAATATCTTTATTTCCGAAGTGGTTGGGGTCAATAAACCTGATCCCAGAATATTCAATTTCGCATTAGATAAAGCCGACGCAAAAATTGACAATTCCATCATGATCGGTGATAATATTGATGCAGATGTTCGAGGAGCAATGAATGTAGCATGGATGCCATATTCTTTAATCCTAATCAAGGTGAAAGACCACAAGATGTAATACATATGATCAGTAATTTAAAAGAATTACAGTCCATTCTATAAAATAAAGGAATGAAATAGCAGAATCATAAAGCATAAAAAGCGAGCTTGATTTTCAAGCTCGCTTTTTTTATGCTTTATGGTAATTACAATTTTTTCACAGTAATATTTTTGAACCATACGTCATCACCATGATCCTGAAATCCGATAACGCCTGATTTAGTTTTGCCACCGACATTCTTCAATAATTCGTAAGCCAAAGGCCATTTTTCTTCACTAAATTTACTTTTTTGTAATAGATCAATCCATGATTGATCCCATAGTGTATATTCAACAACTTTGACGTCATTTTGCCACTGTTCAACTTTACCTTTATTAACAACAATTTTCACTTTATTCCATTCACCATAAGGCTTAGCATTTTGAGGCTTCGCAGGGATCATATCATATAACGACGTTGATTTACGATTTCCATCAACCCCCATCTTCGCGTCAGGATGATTTTCATTATCCAGCACTTGACATTCAGGACTGGAAATATAAATTGGTTGTCCTTCAATTTCCTTTGCTAAAAAGAAAATACCAGAGTTCGCTCCTTTTGCCACTTTCCATTCCAGTTCCAATTCAAAGTTTTTGAAATCATGAGCAAAAATTAAATCTCCACCTTCATTATTTCCAACATTTGCCTTGCTGTCAAATTTTATAGCACCATCATCAATGATCCATTTTTAGGCAATACAGCTTTATCATAACCACGCCATCCTGTTAAAGAAGTACCATCAAAAATGACATATGCACCTTGTTTATTTTTGTTAAAATTTTTCAAATCTACCTTAGGTAGATCCAAAACCTTATATGCAGGGACTTCTTTCTTCTGTTGAGCGACAGTAGTACCAACACTTGCAGTACCCGCGAGCATAGTAGCTGCTAAAACGATTGTTCTTAATTTCATATCTAGTATTTATATGGATTAAATTTAAAAAAAAATCATCGGAATCAAGAATATATCTTAATATTCTTCTCCGGATATTTCATTTGTATTAGTCTCCCTTTTCTTAGACTTTGTTAAATCCTGACCTCCGAATCGATACGAAACTGATAAAGTAACCATTCTTTTCATCCAACGCCTTTCAAAATTAGAAATCAACTGCGGCGTTTCCGTATACCCTTCCATTTTTCTAGAATTGAATACGTCACGGACATTCAACATAACAGAAGCTTTCTTATTAAAGACATCTTTTTTCAAAGCTACATCTATACCTTTCATCGCATTCATCTTTCCTTGAGCCATTACACGAGAAGAATTATATTCGCCTCTAACCTGTGCAGAAAATGTTGGTGTCATCCTATAGTTCATGGTTAAATTAGAATTATAAGAAAATCCCTTCCTACTTGGCAACTGGTACAGCTCATTAGCTTTATAATTGATATTTATCAAGTTCAGATTGAATGTAAAATCAAAATCTTTTGTTGCATTGACTTTGGCAATAAATTCAAAACCAGATAAAGTACGGCTTGTTAAATTCTCCCATTTACTATAAGTCACACTATTCGAATCTACAAAGAATACGTAAGGTTGAATCACTTCACTGGTATGATTAAAATATGCTGAACTGACCAAATTAACTTTACCATAAGTTTTCGCATAACTCAACTCAAAAGCATGCACATCTTCAGGTTTCAAATTAGGATTACCCTGTCGGCTATTCATATTATCTGTAACATCTGGAAATGGATTGATTTGCCATCCGCGAGCACGTTGCACCCTTCTTGAATAACTCAACTGTAACTTATCACCACTATCATCTAAATCATACGTTAAGAATACAGTGGGATATAGACGAAAGAAATTTTGATTAGCTTTTTCTTCTTTGACAAGTACTTCTGGATCTTTTGAAAAGTAAGTCGATTTTAATTCAAATTGCTCGCCACGTAACCCCAATTGATAGCCAATTTTTTTACTTAATTTATTCTGATAATTGACATATAAAGCATGAACCGAACTCGTAAAATCAAAATCATTACTGATCTTATAATCGGGGAAATAAAGCCCAAGGCTATCAACTAAGATTTCAGAAAACTGCGTATCAAAAGATTTTCTAATCTGCGTTCTATATCCAGCTTCAAACTTACTCGTCTCAGAAAATGGCAATACATAATCAGCTTGTAGATTAATCACCTTTCCGTTTTCAGAAGTCACATTTTTACGACCATCAGCAGGTATGGGACCACTAAAGTTCTGTAAAAAATCATTTGTTCCATCTTCTTTATCATTTCCATAACTTGCATTCGCAGTCAGCTCTTCTCCAGATCGCTTAAATTGATGTCTAAAATCAAAATTTAAATCATAAGCAAAGTCATCTTCAAATTGACGTGAATTACGATTACTAGTCCCCGAAAGTTTAGGATGATTAGAATATTGGTAATTCAAATCTTCAGAACGATCACTATTACGAATACTCATATTACCAGAAAGCCCCAAAGTAGTACGATCCGTTATATTATAGTCAACTCCTGCCTTAATATTATGTCCGTTTCCTTTACGGGAAGACTCAGATTCATTATAGATACGGCTGTTATTATCTAAAAAAGTGTTATCAACCTTCCCACTTCCCACCATATTACGGCGGTTAAAATTATAACTTCCAAAATAGTTAAACTTCTTATCTCTGTAATTAAGCGTCAATCCAGCCATATAGTTATCATAAGACCCCGCGGATGTATTAACAGCCCCATTCAATCCCGTACGGATATTTTTTTTCAAGACAATGTTCACAATTCCAGTCTGTCCTTCAGCGTCATATTTGGAAGAAGGATTGGTGATAATTTCGACTTTATCAATTGAATTAGCTGGTAAACTCTGTAATAAGGCCGTCACATCATTACCTGCCATTGCAGATTCTTTACCATCAATCAAAATCTTAACATTAGATCCTCTTAAACTAACCGTCCCATCCTGATCGACTTGTAAAGTTGGCACATTTGCTAATAAATCGGTGGCTGTACCACCTGCACTCACCAAACTTTCTCCAACATTAAAAATCTTACGATCGATTCCAATCTGCATCGCCGGTGCTCTTCCTTCAATTACAACTTCACTAAGCAATTCACCAGAAGGTTTTAAAACTAATTTACCGAGATTAAGATTGGAAGAATTTGATACGACAATATTTGTTTTCACGAAGTCGGAATAGCCAACATAAGTAACACGTAACGTAAAAGTACCATTTGGAACATCTTGAAAAATGACTACGCCATTCTCATCAGATTGGGTACCCTTTAAATAAGCTTGAGCACTACCCGTCAGTAATGATGCACTAGCAAAATTGACTGGAGTTCCAGTTTTTTCATCAATAAGAGTAGCAGATACTTTACCAGATTGAGCGAAAGCTATTATCGGAAAGAATAAAAACGTAATAAGAAAAGTAAAGAAATGGGTCTGATTTTTAGAGAACATAATAAAGTTATAAGCTGTAATACTACAAAAATGTACTTTTTTGTTGAACTAAAACGACTCGTAACCACTTTATTACTCAATAAAATGACCTATCTCGGAAATAAAAATCTACTCGACAGATACAGTAAGACCTTCTGCTTTTAGAATTTTTCTATAGACCTCCATCTCAGTCAAAGATCCCTCCAAGACTGCACATTTACCATCATTATGCACTTTAAAAGCAATTCTTTCAGACTCAGGTTCCGAATATTGCAAATGATGCATCATACAAAAATAACATGGTCAAAAGTATTGATATCGTCATTCCACAAAATCAGTCGATTGGAATCTTTAACTGAAGCTAAAATTTCGGATAAGGAATAGGTTTCTTGTGCAGTTTCTGTACTCATACTACAAAAGTACTTTAATTTTCAAAAATTACGTAATTTACTTAATTTGAACTTAACATAAATACAATCATATGTTTCAATCCAAAATTGCAGGTATAGGATACTACGTACCAAAAAATGTTTACACCAATCAAGACTTAACCCGTTTCATGGATACAAGTGATGAATGGATTCAGGAAAGAACAGGTATTAAAGAGCGTCGTTATGCGGATAGAATTGGTGAAACAACCACCACTATGGCTGTTGAAGCATCAAAAATAGCGATTGAACGCGCAAATACGACTGCCGAAGAAATTGATTTTATTATTTTTGCTACGCTTTCGCCTGATTATTATTTCCCTGGTTGTGGCGTACTTCTACAGCGGGAAATGGGTATGAAAGAAGTAGGTGCTTTAGATATCCGAAACCAATGTTCAGGTTTTATTTATGCATTATCTGTCGCTGACCAATTTATCAAAACTGGGATGTACAAAAATATTCTTGTCGTTGGCTCTGAAAAACATTCTTTTGCCCTTGATTACTCAACACGCGGAAGAAGTGTGTCCGTAATCTTTGGAGATGGCGCCGGAGCTGTTGTTCTTCAACCTACAAATGAAGCAGGTAAAGGTATTCTAAGTACTCATTTACATTCTGACGGTGCTGATGCTGAAAAGTTAGCGATGTATTACCCTGGTGCATCTGGTGGGATCTGGTTAGATGAAAAACCAAAATGGCCGGAACAAGAGCTTGGCGGAATGTTAATGACAGCAGAAATGCTAGAAAATGGAACAGCATTTCCAGTCATGGACGGTCAGACAGTATTTAAAAAAGCAGTGGTAAAATTTCCAGAGGTAATAGGAGAAGCACTAACCAAAAATAATTTAACAACACAAGATATTACCCTCTTAGTACCCCACCAAGCAAATCTTAGAATTTCGCAATTCATCCAGAAGACATTGAAGCTAAATGACGATCAAGTATTTAATAACATTCAAAAATATGGAAATACAACCGCGGCATCAGTTCCAATTGCATTATGTGAAGCATGGGAAGCTGGAAAAATTAAAGAAGGAGATCTTATTTGTTTAGCTGCTTTTGGCGCAGGATTTACATGGGGATCAGCCTCATCCGTTGGTAGAAAACACACGGTAATTTTTAAAAAAACTAAGATTTACTGCTAGCCCTCAGAATTAAAACAGTGTTTTCCACAGGAGTTATTAACATAATGTTAATAACTCCTATGGAAAACATCATATAGCCTATCAGATTCCGAAGTATCTCCCACCTTCAATCTTTTTCAGATCCATTCTATTCCAGAAAATTATCACAATTTTTCGTTAGATTTAGTAATGGAAAAACTAAATCGTGAAGACATATCGATTGCAAGTAAGCATAGTAATCTTTCAAGAGAACAGATAGAAAATCTTTTAGAAGAAAATGTGTACGTAAATACCAGAGACTGGAAGCGATTCTTAGATTTATTCTTACTTGTATTAGGAATCGGGTTTGTTGTCTCTGGCATTATATTTTTCTTTGCATTCAATTGGGCAGATTTAAACAAATTCATTAAAATCGGAATTATACTTCTTCTACTAGCTGCAACTGTACTTTGTGCACTTCTATTAAAAATAAATGATGTATATAAAAATACATTATTGACAGCTGCTTCCATGTTAGTCGGTGTATTATTTGCGGTATTTGGACAGATATACCAAACGGGAGCTAATGCCTATGACTTTTTTCTTGCCTGGACGATATTTATCACGATTTGGGTAATCGCAACACGATTTTATCCACTTTTGCTTCTCCATATTCTTCTTATTAATACAACCATTTTCCTATTCAACGATCAAGTTCTAAATAGTTTTGACCCAGTTAGTATGTCTACACTACTATTCTTTATCAATGGTAGTGCGTTAACGGCCTTATTATCTCTAAATCATTATCGGAAAATCCAGATACCACTATGGTTTAGAAATACGTTTACGCTTATCGTAACTTCAATTGCAACAATCGGTTTGTGTTACCTCATATTTGACTCAAGACTCCTAAACGGATTATTATTAATTATTGGTACGCTAGCATGCTACTCTTACTATATCTATTATGCCTTACAGACAAAAAGTACATTTTTCATTGGAACCATAGCTTTCAGTATTTTAATTATCACTAATTGTCTGCTTATTAGAATCTTTGAAGATGAATTTGTCTTGATCATCATCAGTCTTTTTGTGATAATAACGGTGACAGCCATTATAAAATTATTGTTAAATCTTCAAAGAAAATGGACCAATGAAAAATAAACAAGAAATACTAAATAAAATAGAACTTTTGAGCAAAGGCAACGAACCCAATTTTCAGATCAATATAAATGATACAATGGCAGCGTATCAACATTTGGAGGAAAACAGATCAAATCTGACTATAAAAATACTATCCATACTTGGAGTTATATTAAGTGTTTTAAGTTTTTTAGGAGCCTTATTTTTACTAAACATCTTAAACGATAAGTTGAATTTAATCATTTGCGGTTCCATCTTTCTTATTCTATCTCTATACTGCATTAAAAAATATAACGCCATTATCATTGATACTGCAAGTATTGCATTTTATATTGTGGGAGGATGGATGCTCATATATGGTTTCGATATCCATGATTTAAATTACATTTTTATACTCTGTTTTATCATCAGCTTATGTACACTATTAATTGTACAACGCTATCTATTATCCTTGTTAAATATACTTTGCATCATTTATTCCATAATAGCTTTAATCAATCACAATGATCAAAATCTATTATTCATTACATTGATCAATGCTATTCTCATAATCGCATTGATCTATTTTTTATCACATGAAGCAGCTGTACTATCCAAACGAAATTTAATCAGTACAATCTATAATCCATTACGCTTAGGGCTTATTCTTGCAACCGTAGTCACGACAGCATTCATTATACTATCACACTATGAGACCAACGAGCAAGTAAATAACACCTCATTCGCATTAAATATATTATCAGTACTATATGCATTAGCAACTTTATGGGTGGTTTATAAAATCACAAGTAAATTTGAGATCACAAAATCCAAAGTACTTTTCCTACATATGCGCTTCTCATACTGATGCTAGGTTCAACAGTTATTAATCCCGGTATCGCATGTTCAATACTACTCATCTTAATTTGCTTTAATTATCAATATAGGATTGGTCTGTCAATTGGTCTTATTTCCCTACTCCTTTCCTTATGGCATTTT
>NZ_ASZT02000162.1:0-11244 GCF_001006065.1 Sphingobacterium sp. IITKGP-BTPF85 | reverse complement strand
TTTACAACAGACTTCAGTCAAAGTTCCGGCAGCAGAAGATAAAACCAATAGCCGTTCTGAAGTTATTTCCTTCTTGTAAAAGCAAAGGAGAGCAGTTAAACTGTAAAACTAGCACCACCATCGTACAGGAATCTGCGGACTATATGATAGCAAAAGTAACGATGCAGTTTGAAGGATTTACTAAAACTGATCTAGTGACATTGGTAAATGACGAAGGTAACTGGAAAGTATCCCAATCGATCAATTCTTACAAATAATCAAGCTTAATTCATATATTAACTAGAAGCCACGTCGTAAGATGTGGCTTTTTTTGTGTCCGGAAAGCAAGACTAGGTTAACAAGTTGATGCTTTTGTTGCCAGCTAGCCGACAACAAACGTTTACAAACGATTACAAACGTTTAATGACCGGCTAATAATTTTAGTTTTTCTGATGTTTGCTTTATGTAATTAATTATTTAAGCAAAAGCTAAAATTATGAAATCACGTTCAGCCCGTTTTTATTGATCCAACCACCGATGAAGGATTCAAGCGGTTATTCGGAGACAAGGTCAACCTGATCAACTTTCTTAACATCATTTTTCGTGGTCGAAAGACCATTGTTGATCTGACGTATAGAGATACCGAGCGTATCGGTGCAACCGAAGAGATCGGTAAAGTTATCTTTGATCTAGTAGTTCAGATCAGTACAGGCGAAGAGATCATCATTGAGATGCAGACCAGCAGTCAGACTAATCTAAAGCAACGCATGCTTTATTATGCCAGCAAGGTTATTTCAGATACGGCTCCCAAAGGAAACCGTAAAGCCTGGGGCTATGCCATTCCCGAAGTTTATACCATTGTCCTGATGGATGGTTTTCATATGCCAGGAGGTGATCATAAAACCTATTTTCATGATACTTGCCTGTGTAATAGAGATTCAGGGCAAATTTTTTACGACGGTTTGGGGTTTATCTATTTAGAAATTATTAACTTTGTTAAAAGCGAAGCTGAGGTTGAGGTTGAAGACGAACTGGATAAAGTATTCTTTATGCTCAAAAATATGTCTACGTTAAAGACCTTGCCACGGATCATGAAATCGGCGGTATTTCAACGATTCTTTCAATTGGCCAGCTACGCAAAATTGACAAAGGAGGAACGAACTATGTATGATATTAGTTTAAAACGAAAATGGGATGCCGAAGCAGTGCGGATGTATCAACAGGAACAAGTTGAAGGACTAGAAAAGCAATTGGGAGGACTAGAAAAGCAATTGGGAGGACTAGAAAAACAATTGAAAGAGGCTAAGCAAGCATCCAAGAAAGCAGTTGTAATTGCTAAAGCCCAAGGCGAACACAAAAAAGCCATTGAGACAGCTTTAAAATTTAAAAAGATGGGCTTACCTACTGCAGATATTGCAAAAGGTACCGGTCTTACTATTGAAGAGATTGAAAAGCTGAAATAAAATATATAAATTATATAGATAAACGTATAAAGCCATTCTGGACAGAATGGCTTTACTTGTATTATACCATCCTTACGGCTTCCCGTATTTTTTAATCAAACCGATCCCCACAAAAATCCCATTTCAGCAACAGCTGTTATTGGAGCCAATGCTTTGAGTGCAATCCGGAGCGAGCTTAGTCTTGTTTGCTTCGCAGATCCCTTCGGGATTCTTCGGTGGGCGCTCCCGCAATTATGAAAACAAACTGTAAAAACTACATAAAAGCATCTTATTATTAATAAAGTAAAGGATCCAGTATCTATCTATTGGATATTATGGTGTCGTAAATATTTACTAAGTTTGTGTTAACTGATGGCTTTAAGGAGTATTCTATACGATTGTAATATAGCTAACTATGATGTTGTTGTACTCGTCGTGTATTAAATTTATTTTTTGATACAGAACTATATTTAAGACTTTTATTAATTAATACGTAATGAGTAATTATACTATCCCAAATTTACCGTTAAGTGTAGATCTCGAAACAAAAATAGTTTTAAAAAAATTAGTTTCTGCTCATAAAGCTTTAGCAGAACTGAATGGAGTCTCCGAGACCATTCCTAATCAACAAATTATTATTAATACACTCGCGTTACAAGAAGCAAAAGATAGTTCTGCCATTGAAAACATTATAACTACGCAAGATGAACTTTTTAGCAGTGACGCAATTACTGATAATTTTGCTAGTCATGCAGCTAAAGAAGTTTTTAATTATGCGACAGCTTTAAAAAGTGGTTACGAATTAGTTATTAATAAAGGGTTAATAACTTCTAATAATATTATTGCCATTCAAGCTATATTGGAGGAAACGAGATCTGGTTTTAGGAAACTACCGGGCACCTCTTTAAAAAACGATCAAACTGATGAAGTCATTTATACCCCACCTCAGACTTTTATTGAAATTGAAGATTTAATGTCCAACCTTGAGAAGTTTATCAATAATGATGAACAATCAGATTTAGATGCATTGGTGAAAATGGCTATTATTCATCATCAGTTCGAAAGCATTCATCCATTTTATGATGGTAATGGTCGGACAGGTCGTATAATAAATATTCTATATTTGGTTAAGGAAAATCTTTTAAGTCTACCTATTTTATATTTAAGTAGATATATAAATCAGAACAAGGCTCAATACTATGAGTTATTGCAATATACAAGAGACTCTGGTGAATGGGAAAAGTGGATTATGTTTATGTTAGATGCTGTTGAAAAGACCTCCGTGCAAACAATTGAAATTGTTAAAGGAATCAAAGAAATAATGCAGTTTTATAAAAATAAAATTCGAAGTGAGCTCCCGAAAATTTATTCTCAAGATTTAATAAATAACTTATTTAAGCATCCTTATACTAAAATTGAGTTTTTTGTTGAGGATCTCGGTATTTCCCGTCAGACGGCTTCTCGTTATTTGGATCAATTGGTAGCGCTCAAATTGGTTTATTTACAGAAAATTGGAAAAGAAAATTTTTATATAAATATAGAGCTATATGATTTTTTAAACAAAGCAGCTCATCTTCATAAATTGATATAGGAATAGCATTTTGTGTTTTACGTGTTATAAAAAGATTAAAAATGTAACACGTGGTAATTACGTGTTATAAAAAGATTAAAAATGTAACACGTAAAATAAATCAAATAGATCATATAAAATAAACATCTAAAGCCATTCTGTCAAGAATGCTTTAGATGTTTTTATGCCATCCTTATGGCTTCCCGTATTTTTTAATCAAACCGATGCTTTATTTTCGGGCTTTTAAAACAGTATTCATCATACACCATGATCGTTACCAGTACCAATACCATCGAGGGGAGAGAAGTCCTGCGTTATTTTGATCCCATATCAGCAACAGACGGTATTGATAAGCAAACAATAGAAGATTATGATCAAGACCTGACCAAGAATCTAGACAGGCTGTGGTAAGTTGTTTATCATTAGAGAGTTACTTTCCATCTGCAGTTTTGCGGGGTTGATATTGCACAAAGCAACGGAAAACGAACTCCCATGGGGTACCGACTATTAAAGATCGAATAGCCCAAATGGTTATTGAGGATATTTTAGAACTTATAATTATCTAAAATTAAATTTAATTGAAAACAATAGTTGTGAAGGTCTTAACTGGTAGCTAGACTTGATTATTTGTGCTTGATCAAAATATAGTCTTGTAAAATCTCGATTATTTATGATATTATTCCACTTAATTTCAAAGTCAATTTTCTTTTTTCTATAGAAACGATACAGAAGGTTTAGAAATGGATAACTATTTTGATTATCTTGATAATTAAAGATGTAATAATCAAGATTCACATGAAATGCATGTTTTTCGATAGGGATAACATAAAAGTTTAAAAAGTGATTTTGTTGATTAAAATCAACCTGATTTAACATGCTTTTAGAAGTTCCTAGTGTGAAAGAATATTCATATTCAAAACCTAACGAGCTCAATTGATTATATGTTATTTTAGCTTTTGCAACATAGTTATTTACCTTATTTTCAATGAACTGATTTTGAATTAAAGAGTTTGTATTTAATAATGTATAACCAGTATTAAATTGAATGTTACTACGAATGTTTTGATAATATTTGCTCACATTGCCTAGGAAAGAAATTGAATTTCTTCTGTTTTTCATTGGTAGCAACTCGAATGATCTTTGTCCGTTATCTAAAATAGTTTCCGAATAAATATAATCTTTCTGTGTATTTGTATAATTCAAAGTGATATAACTCGCTATACTATTAAGTGGATTATTATATTTCCATTGATTTTCAATTTGAAACTCTTTCTGACGGGACAGATCTATCGGCATTTTAGTCACATTCAATGCATTCAAAATAGGATTATTGTAAATTTGATTAACATTTCCAAACGTTCGATTTATTCCGCTTGACATTTGCCACTCCCAAAAGTTTGGAAGTTTTAAGTTTGTGCGAATATGAGGTTCGAAAAATAAATTATTTCCTTTGTTCTGATACTCTAATGTTTTGATGTTATAGTACTGCAAGTTAATGGTAAGTCGATTTTTATTTTAAACCGATCCGTATTTCTGCTGATGATCATACTTCCGGTTTGTATAATGCGATTGATTGCAGTTTGATTCGAACTTAGAGATTCATTCAAGACATATAAATTAGATAACAAATCATTATGAACAGTTTTTAAATCTAAGGCTGGTGAGAAAATCCATTTTCCTTTAAAAAATTGCATTGATAGGCTATGAAATGTTTCTAGGTCTTTCGTATCTAGAGACTGTTTTAGCGTGTCTTGGGTTTGGACATCTAATTCAGGAATTAGGTATATGTTTTTTGATTTCAACAAGTAATTATATTCACTATGCTGATATTTGATATTGGATTTATAATTAATCTGGTGAATCTTGTTTTTACCAATTACCGTAGTACCTGTCAGAATATTTTGAAAGCCGACACTTGGTGTTGTTATATTTTGTGCTATTCTATTTGAATTCAGATCTGTGTTGTTATCAGTTAATTTGCGATTGTATTGGAAAGTGAAATTGTTTTTCAAATAATTATTCTTCCCATTTTGTTGAATAAAAAATGTTCCTTTCAGGTTTTTGTCCTTTATGTTATTATTGACACTTTCTTCGTAAGTTAAAATTTCCTCCTTTTCATTATTCTTTAATAGAATTGTAGTATTTTCGTTACCCTGTGTCCGGATATTATTCTGCCAGGTATCAATATTCCATTTTATTTCCCAATCACTGTTGAGTGGTTTTAATATATTTGAGGAAAAAACATTTGATTTATTATCTAAATAAATAGAAGATTTTAATGGAGGCAGCGAGAGTGTATTGGTTTTTAAAAAGTTTGTAAATGCAATTGGTTTTAAGTTTTCACTAATACCACTCATACTGACATTCGTAACATCATAGGAAGCTAGAATATCTTCCCCAGTATTGTTACTTTTTAGATCTATAAGAGCTTGAATATCCTTAGTGAACAACATCGGTGTTATATTAACATTCCACAATAAGGGGGATGCTCCCGCGCCGATACCTGCTCTTCCAGATAAGGATACATTTTTTTTAGTCTAATATTAAATGCAGCTTGATGAGAAGGGATTTTTCCTTCCAACATCTTAATTGGTTGATGGTTTTGGAGAATTTCAACAGATTCAACATCACGATTTGATAAAGCATTGGTAATGGTTCCATATCTCAATTCCATTAAGTCTTTACCTTCGACATAAAATTTGTTGATATATTGACCATTGTATTTTATTGTTCCATTTGGATCAACCTCAACGCCAGGTATTTTTTTTAATACATCTCCAATTGTGCGATCTTGATTGTTGGCAAAATTATTTATTAAGTATACTAGAGTATCACCTACAATTTTTATAGCAGGTTTTTCAATAGACACTTCTGGTATTTCAATAATGCGACCATCTAATTGAATAGAGATATGTTGATTTATATTTTGAATTTTTTTTGCGGCTCTACCATCAGTTAGATGACTAAACGCTAAATTGATTGATTTAGATTGATTTTGGAACTCAAGACTAAAAAAACCATTATTATCACTAAAACTATACGCTAAAACCGAGCTATCTGAAGGTTGGATCACCTGAATATTTGCTTGTGAAACAGCTTTACCGCTTTTATTTACAATAGTACCTGTTATTTTCGTTTGTGCGAAAATAACAATGTATACTCCTAATAAGACTAACGTAAGGAAAATACGGGTATAATAAAATAAGAATCTTTTAAGGCTCAAGTGTTAATTCAATAGGGTTGTTATATTTCTTTTTTTCCTCATCCAGTTTTTTTTGTCTGATTTCGATAAAATCTGGCATTTGCTCACTCTTTATTGTTTGACCTTCAAATAGCGCATTTGTGAATTTCCCTTTATAAATGACATTTCGCGTATTTTCTTTCGTCATTTTCACAATACCACTCAATTCACTTTTAGGAAATATGCGCGGAGATCTCTTTATCTTAAATATTTCAAATTTATGTGTGTTTAATTCATCTTGTATCGATATAATTAATCCTGGTAAATTATAGAATTTGTAAGGACCAAAAGGAACTGGTACATCTTTAGCATACCATGCGATCCAATTTCTTCCAAATAGTTTTGTCGTTGCTTTCAGACACACAATTCCTAAAATAGTTCTTGTTTCCTTAGATAACACCCAATTAGGAATGAATTTCTCTTGATATTCTGGATAAATTAAAGGATTTACTTCCGCTACTTCTTTAACTTTAATCGTATTTGTTGTACGATTAATATTAATAAAATAATCGTTATTTGAACGGTATTTCAAACCTGTCATCATTTTTGTGACATCATCACCAGAGGTATAGCTAGACATCGACTTTAAACTGTCCAGCATGTAACTAGCGCTAGAAGTAAACACTGATTCTTCATTGTTTACTAATAAGACCATATTTTCATCCTGGTATTCTTTCGCATTAATGTCTGTTTTATATGAATACTTGTACTGGACCATAGTACTGTATTTGGTTTGAGCTAAACTGACATTTACAAAACAAATTAATATAAATAAACTTATACTGTAATACATATATAAAATATTATTTTAAATTTAATGACGCTATACATACCTGTATAGCGTCTAAATTTAGTTAAAATTTAACTAATTTCAATAACATGCTTTTCGGGTATACTACCACAGCCTAAAACTTGATAATAATACATGTTGGCAGTCATTTGAACAGCATTTAAAACAGTAGGGCCTGATACAGTAAAAGATACACCACAACTTGTATTGTAAGTAACAGTGAATAATTTTGCGAATACAGATGTGCTTACAATTACACAAAGCGCAATAAGTGTTAAGGTTTTTTTCATATTATTAAGTTTGTAAAATGATTAGTTATATTGTTTAAATATATTGTTATTTTTAGATGTTAACAAATAATATTTAAAAAATAAAGAAATAAATAGTCGAAATGTGGTGAGTGATGTAAGTGAAAATTCGTTTAAGTTATCTTTGGAGCGTGTGTTTCGTGTGAAAATATAATTTTATATTATCTATTTGAGATACTAGTTTCTCATTTATTTATCTGAGACACTTTGAAATGCCTCAAGATCTCTATATTCCTTCAACGCAATTGATGATAATGTATTTCCAAAAGATAACATACAAAGATATTATTGTGAGAAAAGTGTAATTGCACAAGGGTGGCATTTAGAGATGGTAGAATCAGGCGGGTATGGCTTTATCTATGATCCGACTGCCTTAAATCTATTTCTTATACCTTTCTTTAAAAGATTTTTGAATATTAACTGACATAAAACTTTATCTAAAGTTTTATTATTCATCACATTTCATACTTTAGTGATTGTCGTCGAGCACAAATAAGCCATTGAGCCAGCTTTGAATTTGAAAGAGATAGGTTTGTCTATTTAACAGATTGCAAAAGGAACAGGCCTTACCATTGACGAGATTGAAAAGCTGAAATAAATTAAATAGATCATATAGATGTTTAATACCATCCTTACGGCTTCCCGTATTTTTTAATCAAAGCGATCCTTTATTTTCGGGCTTTTAAAACAGTATTCATCATACACCATGATCGTTACCAGTACCAATACCATCGAGGGGAGAGAAGTCCTGCGTTATTTTGATCCTATATCAGCAACAGCTGTTATTGGAGCCAATGCTCTGAGTGAAATAGGAGCGAGCTTCGTAGACTTTTTCGGTGGGCGCTCCCGCAATTATGAAAACAAATTACAGGAGCTATATAAGAGCGTAGTGGAGTCTTTAAAGCAAAATGCACGTAGCTATCGGGCAGATGCCGTTATAGGCTTCATCGTCAATATTGATGAGCTCTCGGGCAAAGGAACGCCAATCGTTCATGATCACCGCTATCGGTACTCCTGTATTGCTCAATGAAATTAAACATATACTAGCAGAAGCGGTAGGTGGAGATATCGATGGATCTGTTATTAAGAACAAAGTCAAAGCAAGCTTGATCATAGAACGCTATACCGGTATCTATACCATGGACAATGCTACAGCCGAGTTTATAGCCACATCCCGATTGACCGAATTTGTACCCCTGCTATTCAAAGCGATGAATGAAACAGGGGAGGATCAAGAATTCAAAGACCGTCAAGCTACGCTCTTTCGTTATTTTGATTTCCTGGACAAAGATCAAGCAATAGCCATACTCTATGGACAGTTGCTATCCGATGATTTAACCGGTGCGCAGTTTAAGATCATTTGCAAAGCTATCAGCAGTTCCAATCTTATCGATTACGATCAAGTGGCGAAACTGTTAGCAGGATCTTTATTGGCAAAAAAGGCAGCATTGAAGGTACTTAGCTTAGACAAAGACTGGTATGGGATTGGTTAATGTAGCCATAGCAATAAACTGGACTCTAGTTAGTTATTTTTAATGATCAGAGTTTGGTATGTATAGTAGCATTATCCTGTAAAAGGATCGATGTATGATTGGTAATAAAGAAATGGAATTAATGATCAAATTCTTTATATAGAAGAATTGAATATTTTAATCACAAAACGATAGCTTTATAAATGAAAACATCATCTTGGCGTTGGTCCAATTTCTTTTTAGGGCGTAAAAAAAAGAATTAAAGTGAAATATTAATGCAGATTTCTATTTCGATCATAATACTAAAAAAGTATTTTTGGAAAGTATTAGATATGGTTTTTAAATAATTGTGGCTGGTAAATTTGATTATGATTTATAAATATTACATTTCAGTTTCAGGTGATAATTTAATTCCCGAAAAATTTATGGGTAAAATTACTGGCGATTTTATTATTGATTCACATTTCAAATCAACTGATAAACGGGATTGTGATTTAGATAGAACTTATGATTATGGTGGAATTTCATTTTGGCATCCTAATAAATTTTCAACAAGGGAAAATATTTTAGATTATGAAAATGATTTTGTAAAGTTTATCGAAGATAACTATAGATTGTTTATTGAGAACTCTGCTACTGATTTTGAAATTTATATGGAAATTTATTCAGATGGAGGTCAATGTAATTTTGAGATTTTTAGTAAAATACTGTTGAAAAAACTTGCTAAGTATTCAGTTTCTTTGCCAATTAGTTTTTATGTCCTTAAAATTAGGCAAATGAAAAAATGGGAAAAGGAAGTAGGTATGAGTTGGAGGAAATAATAAAAAAGTTTTGACAATCTGCTTAATAAATATGACCTATTTTAAAAAGTTTGTTTATGATTTAAAGCCAGAATATTCTCTCCTAATAGAAGATGATGGTAAGGTCTGTTATGCATACCTATACATTAACAATAAAATAGTTGGTGATATCTGGTTATATAATACAATGAAAAGCCCGGTTAAAGCAGAATGGCACAGTCCAGATAATTTACCATTTTTAAATCCTATTGAATTTATCAAAGAGAATATCGAAACATTTGATGATGAAACCAATATAAAAATCAAGTGGGGCTTGGATAATAAAGTTGTTGCACTGATTTATATTTCAAATAGATTGATCGCTAGGTTATCAGAAGGTGATTTCCCAGGTAGCTCAAGTTTAGTAATTAAAGATGGGCCTCTTGCAATCGTAATGTAGAATTTAATATTGGAGAGCAAGTTTATGAGAATATAAGTAATAATAAGATTTGGACTATGATTAATAAATCGATTTGATTACAAAATGGGTATCAATCAATTTTATAATTTCATTGGTAAAAATGACGGTCTCCTAATTTTATGATTCCTCCCCAGAAAAACAATAGCAGCATTATCTGGAGATGAAAACTTGATCGGACAACTAAAGACTCTAGAAACTTCGAAAAGTAAGCATGTAATGTCTGAAGGAGCAAATAAAGGCTCGAATAAGAGACTCTTACGATGATGAAAAATTTGATCTTAACCTCTTAAGAAATCCACATAATTTGATTTATAAATCTAATAATGAAAACAAAATGATAAGAACCATTCTAATAATTTTGATTTTTGCCTTTATTTTTTCGTGCAACTCTAACGGTTCAAAAGAAGTCAAGGTTAATAATTCGAATAGGGACATTGAGATACGAGTAGAATCTGTTAAGAAAATAGAAAATCGATTAGGAAGAAAAATTAGTATTCAAGAATATATTCTCAGTCAGGATAATGAAGACTTTTATGAGAGAGTCAGTACTTTACCTATTTTTGGTAGAATCAAAGATGGTAAAATGTTTACAGGTTTAGTAATGTGGTTTAAGCATTATTACGATGAAAACATATCTTCCAAGGGTACTTTTCATGATTTTTTAGAAGATGTTATGAATAATCAACAAGATATAGAGGTTATTGAGAAAGTCGTTACTGAAAGTTATATGTTTTCAAAGAGTCCAGAAGTATTTCAACATGTGGAAAATCCAATATCAAAGATTATTAGTCAATTTACATATAAAAAAGAAACTGGAGATCAGTTTTATATTAAGAAAAAATTTCTGGAATCCTTCGGTGTCAAATATTCGATAGCATACTTATTTTATAAAAATGGATATGTATTGATCGAAGATGGATACGAACCATCTTCTTTTTTTCTTCCAATCAACAAATTATATTAATGGCAGTATATTATTCTTTTGATATTTTTTGGTATTCGCATTTGTCTTTATCAACGATCTTTAGCTCAGCAAAGAATCTCATTTTAGCTGCAGTATGTAATAATGCTTCTTCGGATATTTCTAGTTCGTTGATAAGCTTCTGCACAGTGTTTAATTTACATTTTAAAAGCAAATAAAAATGATTTTATGGTTTATAAGCACAAATGTTTTAGGACCTT
>NZ_ASZT02000161.1:0-11273 GCF_001006065.1 Sphingobacterium sp. IITKGP-BTPF85 | reverse complement strand
TGCCGAATCCCTTATGGTACAAATCGACTGGAGTTTTACAAAATGCATCGCGGACACATACTTAAAATGGCCTGAACGTGGAAGGCTGATTTACATTCCCATGCGGCATTTAGGTAAACGTAATTATTACGATTATATTCAGCGAATGGTCGACTCATTACAAAATCAAGGGTTTGTTGTATTTTATGAAAGTATTGCCTACCAAGTGGATAGTGCCCAACAAAGAGATGTATATGATCGAAAGTTTCGAAAATTAGTAGGACACGTAATAGGTAGTACCAAAGTCTATGAAAAAACTTCCGATACAACAAAAGTATTAATGGCTCCACTTTATAAAAATCTCGGAAGTAGAATCATCCAACAGCCCCAATATTCGTTTTTTAAAGTTGATTATAATACAGCAGTTATTGCAGATATTCCCAAAAATGAACTTTTGGACGAATTTGAATACAGCTATGGTGATATTATTCTTGATTCATGTGACTTGAAAACTCCTTTAAATGAGCCTTATACTTGTAAACCTATAAAAGCAGAGTTTAGAAATATTTTCGACCGGGAATTTATAATGAAAAAAAGAGAACAAAATTTAGCAGCTTTGGTGGCGGATGCTTCACAAAAGAAAATTCTAATTATGTTTGGGGCCGCGCATTACAAAGGCTTTCTCAAATATTTGAAAGAGCGTAACCCGGATTGGATAAATGTAAAATAAGAAAATATGGAGAAATTGTTTATTGTTATTTTGGTACCCGCTGTTATATATCTCGTGTATTACCTTTTAAATAAAACGGAGAAAAATAGCAAAGCCATCAGGCGTGTTCTGAGTAAAGAGGGAAAAGATATTCTTTTGAAAGAAGTACAGTACTATCGAAATTTGAACGAAGCGGATAAAATTGAATTTGAAAAGCGCTGCTTACATTTTTTAGATCATGTATCTGTAGAAGGAATTGGTGTTGAAGTTTCTTTAAAAGATTATATGTTAGTAGCGGCAAGTGCTATAATACCTGTTTTCGCTTTTAAAAATTGGAAATATGCAAATTTAACAACTGTACTGCTTTATCCCAATACTTTTAATCAAGATTACCAGTTCGAAGGCAGTCAGGGGCGCAATATTTTAGGAATGGTAGGCGAGGGGTCCATGAACGGTCAGATGATTTTATCAAAAGAGGCTCTTGAAGCTGGTTTCTCAAATACAAAGGACGGCCAAAACACAGCCATTCATGAGTTTGTCCACCTGTTGGATAAAACGGATGGTGAAGTCGATGGATTACCGCAATTTTTGATAGATCATACGTATAGTCTAGCCTGGTTAGAAATGATTCGTAAAGAAATTTTAAAAATTCAGGAAGGTAAATCTGATATCAATCCGTATGGCATTACAAATCGGGCGGAGTTTTTTGCCGTTGCTTCCGAATACTTTTTTGAAAACCCTGAACGGCTTAAAAATCATCATCCAGAGCTTTACAAAGCATTAAGTATGGCATTTCAGCAAGACCTGAGTCCTGCTTAATCATGTTGCCTGGTTGTTAGGGGATTACTATTCAATAAATGTATGGTTATCTCTTAAGTAAAGAATAGACTTGAAAAAAAAGCTCTTCCATATGATGAAGAGCTTTTTATTGTCTTATTAAGCGATCTTTATTAAAACCTATATCGCTTCTAAAAGTTGTTTTTCATGTAGTTCAAAATATTGTCCTTTTAAGTTCATAAGTTCATCATGAGAGCCTTCTTCCGCAATTCTTCCCTGATCCAACACAATGATTTTATCGGCATTTTTTATTGTCGATACACGATGCGCTATAAACACACATGTCTTTCCTTTCATAATACGGCTTAGGGAAGTCAATATCTGTTCTTCCGTTTTGGTATCTACGGCAGACAGACAGTCATCAAAAATCAAGATCTTAGGTTCTTTAATTAAAACCCGCGCGATGGAGACACGTTGCTTTTGTCCTCCAGAAAGCGTGATTCCACGTTCCCCAACCGAAGTTTCAAAACCTTGATCAAATCCCATTATATTTTCATAGACTGCGGCATCTTTCGCTGCCTGCTCGACTTGCTCCTGTGTAAAGTGGTCTAGACCAAATGCGATATTGTTACTGATCGTATCTGAAAATAGAAAAACCTCCTGAGGCACAAAGCCTGTTTGTTGCCTTAGATCCTGAAAATCTAGCTTTGTGATAGCAGTGTCGTCATATTTGATGGCCCCCTTGTCGATATCAAACATACGAAGCAGTAAATTCGCTAAAGTCGATTTACCCGATCCCGTTTTACCAATGATCGCCAGTGTTTTCCCTGCAGGAATATGAAACGATAAATCCTTGATCGCTTGAATCCCCGTTTCAGGATAGGTGAATGAAATGTTTTCAACCTTTAGATCTCCTGTAAGTACTTTTTTAATTTCGCCGTTAATAATAGGAGACTCGGTATTTAAAAATTCGTTGATCCGTTTTTGCGATGCTGAGGCGCGCTGTACCAGTGAAGTTACCCAAGCTAAAGACATAGCAGGGAAAGTCAATTGGTTGACATAAATGATAAACTCAGCAATATTTCCCGCAGTGATGGTACCTTTTGCAACTTCCAAACCACCCACATAAATGGTTATTATGGTGCTTAAACCAATTAATAATAGAATTAGCGGAAAGAAGACTGCCTGTACTTTGACAAGTGATAAAGCCGTATTCCGATAGATGGTACTCTCTTCTTCAAAAGAATCCATTTTATATTTTTCTCTGTTGTATGTTTTAATGACTCTGATACCTGCAAAGTTTTCTTGAACAAAAGACGCTAAACGTGCCAGTTGCTTTTGAATTTTCTCACTTCTTTTATTGATGATCTTATTTACAAATAAAATAACAGCAGAAAGAATAGGGATAGGGATAAGTGCATATGTCGCTAGACGGGCATTAACATCATACATAGCATAAATCACCATGATCGATAAGACAACGGTATTGATGGCATACATAATAGCAGGGCCGAGGTAATTTCTGACCTGGTTGACATCTTCCGTAGCCCTACTCATAAGATCTCCCGTGTTATTTCTTCTAAAAAAAGCAAAATCTAGTTTTTGATAATGTCTGTAGATTTCATTTTTTAAATCATACTCAATATGGCGAGATGTCAGAATGATTGTCTGGCGCATCATAAACAAGAAAATACCACGAAGCAGAGACAGTAATAAAACTACCCCACCGAAAAATAGCAAACTAGATCCAAAAACTTTATAAATCAATTCTTGTCTTTCAAATCCGTGGTAGAGTTTATATAAATAGATATTCTCTTGTACCAGATCAAAAGCTTCTCGAATTACTTTTGCAGGAAGGATACCGAAATAATTGGAAATTATAACAAAAATTACCCCAGGAACAAGCTTCCAGCGATATTTGTAAAAATATTTATTTAAATAAGTTAACTCTTTCATATGATAATACAAATGTAAAACTTATTCGGCATTTAATTTTCTATTTTACGAACTTATACTGTCACAAACAGTTCATAAGTTTTGTATTTATTTTGAAAGAAAAATTTAGTGTGAAATATATTTTCTACTTTTGTTCCCAAATTACCATAAATAAAACTTGAAGCAGAATTTTATGTCAGCATCTCAAACTCCAATTTTCGAATTATTGGGACAATTTGGTCACCAGAATTTGTTTTTTTGTAATGATGAAGTAGTTGGTTTGAAAGCAATAGTTGCGATTCATGACACTACATTAGGTCCAGCAATAGGCGGTGTCCGCATGTTGCCATATTCCAGTACAGAAGAAGCTATCGAAGATGCTCTTCGTCTTTCTAGAGCAATAACTTACAAATCAGCAATCACGGGCCTTAATCTAGGTGGTGGTAGTGCCGTGATCATCGGTAATCATCGTATAGATAAATCTGAGGTTTTGCTGAGACGCTTAGGACAATTTATTGAGGGCCTAAATGGTAATTTCATCGCTTCGATCGATGTAGGTATCGGTCAACGCGATTTGGAACATATTTTTACAGAAACTTCACATGTGGCAGGCTTGCCTAAAGCGATCAATGGCGGGGGTGATACTTCAGTCTTTGCGGCACAAGGCGTACTCTATGGTATTAAAGCTTCCTTAAAAGAACTATACGGTTCAGACAGTTTAGCGGGACGTAAAGTTATCGTGCATGGTATAGGAAGTGTTGGTGAGCGTTTGATCGAAATGTTACGTGATGAAAATTCGCGCGTATATGTAAGTGATATTACGGAAGACCGGATGTTGAAAACAGCAGCAAAATACAAAGTTGAAACCATTGCTTTCGATAAAGTTTTTGATTTTGACTGTGATGTTTATGCACCTTGTGCATTAGGGGGGACTGTTAATCCAGAAACTGCCGCAAAAATGCAATGTAAAATTATTGCTGGTGCAGCAAATAACCAATTGAAGGATGAATTGGTTACGAGCAACATCCTGCATGAAAGAGGTATTTTATATGCACCGGACTATTTAATTAATGCAGGAGCATTGGTTAGTTGTTATTCCGAAATACAGGGCTATGGCGCTGATCATACCGAGTTTGTCATTAAAAATATATACAACGCAACACGCGAAGTATTACAAAAATCAAAACAAGAAAATATTTCTTCGTTCCAAGCTGCTAATCAAATCGCAGAAAAACGTATCTTTGACATTCGAAAACTCAAAAGATAGAGAAAACAAACAAACAAAACAATCGTTCTTACATACAAATCGTTCTTTAAAATACTATGTTAAATAGAAGACACCTAAGGGTCAAAGTAGTGCAGACGCTTTATGCGTACAGTTTATCTGAAGATAAAGATATCAAAGCCTTTGAAAAGGCATTATTGCAAAATGTGGATGAAGTGTACGAAATGTACATTTGGACTTTAAATCTCCTGGATGAAGTGGCCGATTATGCATTGATAGATGCAGAAGGTCGTGCAAATAAGTTTTTGCCAACAGAAAAAGATTTATCGCACAACACCAAACTAAGTAGCAATACTTTTATCGAGTCTTTAAGACAAAATCCGCAGTACGCAGAAGGAGTAAAGAAATACGGTGTTTCTTGGAACTTTGATCCTGAAATCGTTCGTACAGTATTCGCTCAATTGAAGCATTCTGAAGATTATGCATATTATATGCAGTCATCAGATCGTTCGATTGCAGTGGAAAAAGATATTATTAAGTTTATCTTCAAAAAAATTATTTTAAAGTCCCCTGTTATTGAACAGGTTTTTGAAGAGAAGTTTATCAACTGGACGGTCGATAAGGAAGTTTTACAAGCATTAATTGCCAAAACATTTAAAAACTTCAGTTCAGAAGAACCGAGACAAAATAAACTGGCAGAGCTTACGCAGAACTGGTACGATGATAAAGATTTCATCTTAAATCTGATTGCAAAAACAATCCGATATACAAATGAATATCAAAAAATGATTACCGAGAAAACAAAAAATTGGGAATCAGATCGTATTGCATTAATCGATACTTTATTAATGCGCATGGCTATTTGCGAATTGGTGAATTTCCCTTCTATTCCGGTAAAGGTTACAATTAATGAGTATATTGAAATCTCAAAAGTATTCAGTACACTGAAGAGTAATACCTTTATTAATGGTATTTTAGATAAAATTTTAAGTGATTTAAATCAAGATGGCCGTATTCAAAAACAAGGTCGTGGATTGAATAATTAAAAATATTGATATGAAAAAAATGAACTATTCACTGCTTTTAGCATTCGGTATCTGGACTTTAAGTTCATGTGGTACCAGTAACAAGAGCGAAAATACAAGTTCAGATTCCGTAAATGCAACAGCAGATACATCTGTAAATACAGAAGCTGCAGCTGGTGCAATCGGTACTATCGAATTTGCAGAGCCTGCATTTGACTTTGGACAGATCAAAGAGGGAGCTGAGGTTACACATACTTTTACGCTGAAAAATACAGGAAATGCACCTTTAATTATTTCAGAAGTTAGAGCTTCTTGTGGATGTACACAACCTGAGTTTTCAAAAAGTCCAGTTCTTCCAGGTAAGACCTCAGATATAAAGGTCACTTTCAAAAGTGAGGGTCAGGTGGGTAAGCAGCAGAAAATTATTACCATACACTCTAATGCTTCAAATGGGTTGACGACAGTTCAGCTGAAAGGTGAAGTATTGGCAGCTAAATAATAAAATATAACAAAGATACATATGAACACAGTTTTTTTACAGGCAGCGGGCTCAGGAAGTAGTTTAATGAGCTTTTTACCGATGATTCTTATCGTGGTTGTTTTTTATTTCTTTATGATTAGACCTCAGATGAAGAAACAAAAAGATCATAAGAAATACATTGAAGAATTAGGTGTTAATTCTCAAATTGTAACAAATGCGGGTATTCATGGTCGTATTGTTGAAGTTTCAGAAACAACGTTTTTAGTTGATGTGGGTTCTGGTGTTAAAATTCGTTTTGACAAATCAGCAGTAGCTTTAGATGCTTCTAAGGCATTGAATGCAAAAGCATAACACAACAGAAATTCCAGAAGGCCGATCTTACTAAAATAAGATCGGCCTTCTTATTTAATCACATTCAAATTGCCCTATATTTCATCAGGATATGAAATACAAAATGTTTAAGTTTGTAGTATGGCAAATATTATTCGTATCAGTAAATCACAAAAAAGGAAATTAATCACATTCACGCGGTGTGTTCTTATTTCTTTATTTGCCTGGCTGTTATTTTCCATCTCAAATGAATATGTTATTACTGTTAAGGCAGGAATTGAATATGTAAATTTGCCAGAAAAGCGTGCTTTTCATCCGCAACAATCGGATACTGTCAATATTAAGTTAAAGATGACCGGCTGGCAGGTGTTGTTTTCAAAAGTAAAATCGCAAATTCCGACGGTGCATGTTGATATCAGCGGTTTAAAAAATAAAAATTGGATCGTTTTCTCCAATCAGATCGGTTTCATTAATCGTCAGTTCCCACATGAACAGCTAGTGGTTTCCGTAAGTCCTGATACCCTTTATTTTGATTTTTCAAAACAGACACAGCGTAAAGTGCCTGTAAAAGCAATGGCAGATATTCAATTTAGAAAGCAATATGGTTTTATAGGGGAGACGCTCGTGAATCCCAAATATGTGACAATTTCTGGTCCTTATGAGGATGTGGCGAACATTGAATATTGGGAAACAGATACAATCAGAGGAAAAGATGTATCAACAGATTTAAGAACAGTAGCCTATCTTAATAAGAATCAAAGGGCGAACATCAATGTGTATCCAACTTCAGTTGAAGTACTGATGCCAGTAGGCGAATTGACGGAGAAAATTATAGAACTACCTTTAAAGGTTGAAAATAACACACATTTTAAGTCGGTAAGAACGATGCCTAGTAAGGTTGCAATTACGGTTCTGATGTCTGTAAAGATTATAATAATTATACTGCCCGGGATTTTGAAGCAGTTGTTGATATCAATGATTGGGAAGAAGCAAAAGTCAAATATTTACCAGTTATTTTGACTAAAGTTCCTGATTTTTGTTCTGTTCTGAGAATAGAACCTCAGAATGTTGATTTTTTTGTACGGAAGTAATATGGGAATAAAAGTAGGAATAGCTGGCGGTATCGGTTCAGGAAAAACAATCATATGCCATGTTTTTAAGGTTTTAGGTATTCCCGTTTACAATGCGGATCTAGAAGCAAAATTGATCATGAATAAGAGTGATCAAGTGCGATTGGCAGTGATGCAGGAATTCGGTGATGAAGCCTACAGTAATGGCGTGTTAAACCGAGCGTTTCTCGCAGCTCAGGTTTTTAACGATGCTGCTAAGCTTGCGCAATTAAATCGCATCGTTCATCCGGCAGTCATTCAGGCAGCGGAGGATTGGGCTGATGCACAGACAGCTCCATATTCGTTAAAAGAAGCATCTATCTTGTTTGAAAGCGGCTCTTATAAAAAAGTTGATTACAGTATTTTGGTTACAGCTCCGATAGAAATACGCATTGCTAGAGTAATGGAGCGCGATCAGGTTACTAGAGAGCAAGTCCTTGCGCGGATGAATAATCAGATGTCTGACGAAGAAAAGACTAAATTAGCGGATTTTGTCATTATCAATGACGGCATTACCCCAATAATTCCACAAGTGATGGCATTGCACCATCAATTTCAGAAATAAATTTTTATGTTAAATATATTATCAGACTTTCTGGTTCGAAGACCAGAAGGATATTATTGTCAATATGGTGACTTCTATATTGACGCAATGTTACCCGTGCCGGTAGATGTTGTCTCTCACGGTCATGGAGATCATGCAAGACCCGGTCACGGTATTATTTACTGCACAGCTGTTACAGGCGCTATTATGCATTATCGCTATGCGCAGCAGCCACTATTAAGCTACCGAAAAATAGATTTTAAAAGTAGTTTTCACATTGGCCAAGTTGAATTAACCTTTATTCCAGCAGGACATATTTTAGGATCTGCTCAAATTTTGATGGAGTACAAGGGGGTGAGGTATCTATATACTGGAGATTACAAATTGCAGGAAGATGAAACCTGCGAGCCTATAGAGATTGTACAAGCAGATGTACTGATTACAGAATGTACTTTTGCCGATCCAGATGTTATCCATCCTGATCCCATTGCGGAAATAAAAAAACTAAACGAGCAACCTTTTAATATTCTCTTAGGAACATATGCACTTGGGAAGGCACAGCGGTTGACCGATCTGATTAATAAACATTGCCCTGATCGAAGAGTACTGGTTCATCACGGGATACTGCCACTTCACCGTATTTATGATGATCTGGGGCCTAAAAAGCTGGTGTACGAGCAGTATAATCGACGGGAGATGAAAGTGGGCGAACCTAATAAGGTTTATATGGTACCACCTATGACATTCAATAGTTATATTCGTGCCACCAACGTTGTCCGTGCTTTTGCATCCGGATGGAAGAGGTTGCAGCAACATAATGATCTTTCGCTCTTCATATCCGATCATGTGGACTGGAATGACATTTTGTATTTTATTCAAGCGGTAAAACCACAGGAGGTCTGGACACTGCATGGAGATGGCCGAATATTAAAACAGCATTTTGAAGGTAATCTCGATGTTCGTGATATTTATTAATATCTTATTGTCAACTATTTAATAGCATTTATATAAAAATTTTATTTATATAAATGCTAAAATTTTGCTAAGAATTTCTTTTTGATTTTTGTAGAAAAATGCAGACAACAACTCCAGATAATACGAGAATTAAACTAAAAGGAAATATATAATTCATGCCAAATTGCTTTGCCACCAATCCTACAAGTGGACCGGAGATGCCTAGTGAAATATCAATAAACAAACCATATGCGCCCAAGGCCGCACCTTTGTTTGCGCTCGAAGCACTTTTTACAGCTTCTACTCCTAACGCTGGAAAAACCATTGAAAATCCCAATCCTGTAATAGCCGCACCGATGATGGTTACAAAAGGTGTAGGGGCAAAGGAGATTAATAATAAACCAACACTTTCGATCAACATGGAGTAGAGGCTATTTTGACGCCTCCAATTTTATTAATGCTTCCCGTGAGGACAAATCGACCTAAAACAAACATTGTACTGAAGCAGGTGATACAAATTGCAGCATTCTCCCAACCTTTATAATTATAGTACAGGGTAATGAAGGTTGATATCGTTCCAAAACCTATACCCGCCAATGCGAGTCCTGTCCCAAAAGGAGCAACAGATTTGAGAACCGAAACAAACGAATTCCGAACCTCTTTCGATATAGCATACAGTGCTTTTTTATTAATGGTTGTAATAAGACCAATAAGCCCGACCAAGGTAGTTAAAAGTGCGATAGACCAATTGCCTAGGTGCAACGACATTAAGACGCCTAGCGGAGCTCCTATGGCCATTGAGCTGTAATTGAAGATTCCGTTGTATGAAATTGCGGTACTGGTATGTTGTTCTCCAACACGTAAGATTGCCCAGTTGATCGGACTGGCACCGACCATTCCTTCTCCACAGCCAGTAAGTAATCGGGAGACAGCCAACAAACTTAAAGCAAGAAGCGGAGATGAGCTATTGGAGAATGCAGCCCATAAAAGTATCCCTGTAAGGATAAAGCAGATCATACTGATGATGATAGCAGGCTTAGGCCCATTTTTATCCACAATTGTCCCGGCATAAGCACGCATAAAAAAGGTCATAATATATTGTGAGCCAATTACTGCACCAGCGATTATGGTATTGAATCCCAAAGTTTCATGGATGAATATAGGAAGGACTGCTAACGAAAGACCAATGGTGAAGTAACCGTAGAAGGTTAGAATGGCATAGCTAGCAATCTGAAAGCGGTAGTCCTGCGCCGCTTTTTGTAAAGATTTGGATAACATGCTGCAAAGGAAGCAAACCTAAAGGGGATAAAAAATAAAAGCCAATATTCTGCATCAGAATATTGGCTTTTATCGTTAATCAATTAAAGTTGATTACCACCCTTTGATCGCTCCGCCTTTGAAAACTTTTTTAGCGATGGCTTCTACTTCCGGTGATTGATAAGCTTCTATAAATTGTTTGATACGCTCATCATTTCTATTATCCTCTCGCGATACAATTAGATTCACATAAGGTGATTCTTTGTCTTCAGCAAATAAACCTTCTTTTTCAGGGTCTAAACCAGCCTGAGCAGCAAAAGTATTGTTAATAATAGCAATGATAACCTCTTTGTCATCTAAAACCCGTGGTAATTGGGGAGCTTCAAGCTCCATAATATTTAATCTCTTCGGATTTTCTATGATATCTGTCTTTTTTGGCAGAAGGCTACATCATCTTTTAATTTTATTAATCCTTCTTTTTGAAGTAACAACAGCGATCTGCCCCATTCGTTGGGTCATTAGGAATGACAATAGTTGCTCCTGGCTGTAATTCATTGATTGACTTTATTTTTTTAGAATAAGCAACTATAGGAAAGACAAAGGTATTGGCGACTGCGGCTAATTTATATCCGCGCTGTCTCGATTGTTCTTGAAGATAAGGAAGGTGCTGAAATGAATTAACATCAATATCACCTTGGTTCAACGCTTCATTAGGGACTACATAATCGTTAAAAGTTACAAGCTCGACGTCAAGATTAAATTTTTCTTTTGCCACCTTTTTTGCCTCTTCAGCAATGTCTTGCTCTGGACCGGCGACAATTCCTACTTTAAGGACTTTTGAATCTGTTTTTTTCCGTTACAAGCTGTTAAGCCAAATAGAGCCAATGCTACAACGCAAATTTTAGAATGTAATCTCATAGTTTTTTAAAATAGATGTTAACGATGATT